>CAMWMM010000170.1 GCA_947175285.1 uncultured Lachnospiraceae bacterium | reverse complement strand
CCTGCGACCTCCTGGTCCCAAACCAGGCGCTCTAGCCAAGCTGAGCCACACCCCGGCAGGTAGCATTGTTCAAATCACAACGCAAATCTTATTATATAATAAGGTTTTTTGTCTGTCAACCTCTTTTATTATGAAAAATTTATTTTTCACTCTATTCTAGCCTATGTAATGGACGGAATACTGTGCCTTACCCGCTTTATCAATCTCCATAATAATATAGGAAGGTTTTCTTCCCTCCTGTCTCGGAAAGCTCATGCTTCCGGGATTTATCAGTGTCAAATCAGGAGAAATATCCACAACAGGTTTGTGGGTATGTCCGCACATCACGATATCCACGTCTCTGCTTCTTGCTTCCTGCTTAATGGTTTCATAATTCATGGAAACATAATAATTATGCCCATGCGTAAGCCATACTTTATATTCCCCTATCATAAATTCCTTTTCTCTGGGCATAGCAGACCAGAAATCATTATTTCCCTGTACTATCTGCACCGGACAGCCTGCCGCCTGCGCAATAATATCCTCGCTGCCCTCTATATCGCCGCAATGCACCAGTAAATCAATCGGCTTTACTTTCTCCATCACATCTAAAACATTGGTATTATGGCGGTGTGTATCACTCACAATCAGTATTTTCATATACTCTCCCACTATATTCTTTTTTCCAGCTCCGCTCGCATTGCCTGTAACGCTCTTCCCCTGTGGCTGATTGCATTTTTTTCTTCTTCCGTCAACTCTGCCGAGGTACAGCCATACTCCGGCAGATAGAAAATCGGGTCATATCCGAAACCATTCTCACCTTTCGGCTCATAACCAATATGTCCCTCTATGGTTCCTAACGTAGTTAAGACTTCTCCATCCGGCATAATCGCAGCGATTGCACAGACAAATCGGGCGGTACGCAATTTTTCCTCCACACCCTCCATACGTCTTAACAAATCCGCATTTTTAATATCATAGGACGTATCTTCTCCCAGATAGCGCGCGGAATAGATGCCCGGCTCTTTATTTAAATAGTCTATTTCCAGCCCGGAATCATCAGCAAGTACGATGCAGTCTGTCATAGCCGCTATCGCTTTTGCCTTAATCACTGCATTTTCCGTAAAGTCTGCTCCGTCTTCTACAATATCTGTTTCAATCCCCGCTTCTTTCATAGAGAGGATTTCCACATCCATGCCCTCTAAAATCTGGCGTATTTCGCGCATTTTCCCCTGATTCCCGGTTGCAAATATAATTGTCTTCCGCATTTTATACCTCCCGCGATGTTTGCGACGTCAGCGCAAACTCGCAGTTGAAAAATTTCTAATTTTTCAACTTTCATAAGCTGCCATAATAGCCTGATAAATACCATCTGCTATTTTTTGTATATAATCGTCTCTGTTTAATAAAATGGCTTCCTGTCCGTTGCTGATGTAACCGACCCGTATTGTCGCCGCAGGAACAACCGCCTTATTAATCACTACATCTTCTTCCGTGGAATCAACTAATCCGTTGGCTTTTCCGCTGATGGCTGTTACAACTTCCCGCTCTAATAAATCCGCCAGCTCTATGCTGCCAAATCCCGGTATGAAGAATTTACTGTTATAAACTGCTTCCGTTCCATATATTTTCGTATCTTCATTCTCATTGACTTCAATACGAATCATCATATCCGCTTTAGCTGCATTCGTCAGTCCGATACGGTCATCATCCGACGGATTGCTGTCATCCATTCTTGTATAATAAACTTTGATATCCGTCTCGTCTAATTTCTTCTTTAAAGCACGCGCAATCTCCAATGTAACCTGTTTGCTTTGCAAATCTCCGGAAACAGCGCCTGTTACATCATCTCCATAAGCGGGGTCTATTACAACAATTCTATCGTATGCTTCTTTCGGCGCGATAAATTCAATATACAGATTGCCGTCCTCTAAGATACTGTGATATTCATAAACATCCGTCAATCTGAATTTCAAACGAAAAGCATCTGTTCCGCTCTCAAAATAACCGTCCACAACAGCTTCACGATTCCCGTAAACACCCTGCGCATGGTAAAAATCCGTATAGGTGTCATCCTGCTGTGTCTGTTTGATGCTGACCCAGAGTTCCTTGTCCATATAATGATTTTCTATCGTAACGTTCTCCGCTCTCACATTGCTATGAAGAGGAACACAGAAATAACTCATTTCCTGTCCTTTTTCTTCAAACAGGATAGCATTTTCTGCCGGAACATTTGCTGCCTCATCCTGATGGGCTGTGTTTTCCTCATCCTGCGATACTTCATTCTGTACTACTTCATTCTGCACTACTTCATCCTGCGCCACATTTTCCACAACAACCACTTTATGGGAGGAATAATAAAATATGACCGCAAGCGCACAGACTGCGAATAAAGCCGTATAAACTGCCGTTCTTTTCATCAATTGATTTTGCTGCATCATAATCACCCCATGCTATCTGCCTTTGCGGCCAGGCGGTTTCGGACCCATAAACTGATAAAAATATGTTTTCATCATGCCGTTATAGATTTTACGGTTTTTATCCGCCTTTCTTCCGATATCCTGTTCCGCCTGCCCATAGGCGGAAATTACATACATAGACCAACTGTCCAAAGCCATATAACGCTCACCAAGCGTACGATATATGGCGGGCAGAGCCGCCTTATCTTCCAGACGTTCTCCGTACGGCGGATTGGTAATGATAAATCCGTATTTCTTCGGATGACTGAGATTTTCCACACTGCGGCGCTGAAAATGAATCATATCCTCCACTCCCGCTAGGCGGGCATTCTCTCTGGCAACCGCCACCATTTTATCATCTATATCATATCCCTGAATATCTGTTTCTACTTCCATATTCACCATAGACGCCGCTTCGTCCATGGCACGGTACCAGTTCTTACGCGCCGTAATATGCGTCCAGTCTT
This sequence comes from uncultured Lachnospiraceae bacterium, assembly GCA_947175285.1. The sequence goes on along the minus strand of CAMWMM010000170.1, from coordinate 6,185 downwards.
CCGCCAGAAAACTCCGGTTCATGCCCGGCGCCATATGTGCCGCCATCATAGCGGCTTCAATGGGAAATGTACCGCTGCCGCAAAACGGGTCCACCAGTATCCGGTCGCTTTTCCAAGGCGTCAGCATAATAAGCGCTGCGGCAAGATTTTCCGCAATCGGCGCTTTTGCCGTCAGCTTTCTGTAACCTCTTTTATGTAAAGATTCTCCGGTCGTATCCAGACCCACGGTAACTTCATCTTTCATCAGAAACACGCGGACCGGATAAGAGGAGCCGCTTTCTGCAAACCACTGTGTATGATAGACGGATTTTAAACGTTCCACCATCGCCTTTTTCATAATGGACTGAATATCGGAAGGGCTGAAAAGCTTGCTCTTAATGCTTGCCGCTTTAGCCACCCAGAATTTTCCATCCTCCGGAATATAAGCTTCCCAAGGCAGGTTTTTCGTTCCCTGAAAAAGTTCCTCGAATGTTTCCGCATGAAAACTGCCGATTTTTAAAAGTATCCGTTCCGCCGTACGCAAAAAAACATTCGCACGGCAAAGCGCATTCTCATCACCCGCAAACGTCACACGACCGTCTTCTACCGATAGAACCTCGTATCCCAAATCTATTATCTCTTTTTTCAGTACCGCTTCCAGCCCAAAATGGCATGGCGCTATCAAACTCATTTTTTCCATAAATTCATTGTAAAGTGTCGCTCATTTTCTGTCAAACAGAAATATTGAAATACGCCGTCACAAAAACTGCCGGAGAATTCCAGTAAATCGTAATTTCATTCAAAGAATAGCACATCGCATGATCCAGATAGCATTTCATCGGAGGCGTTCCGTTTGGGATATTCCGGACTGCCGTTTCGTCGCAGGGTGTTTTAAAAGGACCGCCGCTTACCCATCCGGGCATCGGCAGGTCTATACCGTCGCATTCCGTAGGTCTGTTGTGGGGATGTTTAAAAGCGTTTTCCCCGTATCCCGTCACATAGCTGTATCCGGGAGCATTGACGCCAAGCAGATAATTAAGCTGCGAAAGCGCGGTCTTTTCATAAAGTCTCTTCTGTTCTCCATCAGTCAGCATAGCGGCAAGCACTAACAGCATTCCTCTGTTTAACACAACCATATTGCTGCCCCAGACATAATCCTCCGGTTTCATAGCTGCCATGTAGCCGCATGCCGTGCTGAGTCCTACAAGGCGGTCTGCCTCCGTGAGCACGGTCTTTCGCAAATCTTCCCTGATATCTGCCGCAGCCTGCTTCTTCGGGTCTGTCAAAACGGACATGGAAGCAAGACCGGATACGTCTGTCCAGCCAAAATCTGTCTTTCCTATATCTTCCATACATAATTTTGCCAATGCTTTCTGATATTTCTCCTCTCCTGTGGCTGCAAGCATTTCCGCCGCTGCCCAGAGCCTTTCATCAATATCGCAGTCATCGTCATATTCACCGGTATTGCAGTTCTCCGGATTATGGAATCCGATATATTCAGGATGTTTTTCCAGCCAGTTCCATGCCTTGACCGCTGCCCCATACATTTTTCCCGCAAATTCTTTGTCATACTGCTCGTATACTCTGGATGCAAGCGCCATGACAGCCGCATAGTCCGCTGTTGCCATGGAAGAAACCGGAAAAAGATAGAATTGGCTCAAATCCTCTTCGGGCATGATGAAATCCGCGTGCATGGCAGACGTCAGCTTATGATAAACGCCGCCGTCCTCCGTCTGCATTTTTAACATCCATTCCAATTCATAGCGGCATTCATTTAAAATATCCGGCACACCGTTTCCGCTCTCCGGCAGGTTGATGGTCTCGCCAAAACTCTCCGGAAACAGCATGGCAGCATATAGCAGATGCGCCACCGCTACCGCGGCGGGTGATATGTATCGTCCGTAGTCTCCGGCATCATGCCAGCCGCCCGTTACTTCCTTACGGATTTCGCGGTCTTCCCAGAGCACGGCTTCCCCTGTGTGGCAGCATGCATGGGTATAGACTCCCGCATATTTTTCTTCCAGTGCACAACCGCAGCGTTGATAATAAAGCGCCTTTAACAAGTCATTCTGCAAATCATGGTAAACATCCCCGCCAATCCGGAAATGATAAGATTTTTCACCCTTATCTGTTTTGATTTGATAGGTCCCGGGAACCTGTAATTCGGAAAAATCCGCTATGGAAACATTATCCTGGGAAGCCTCGTCCAGTCCGAAGGCTTCCGCCTGTTTCTCCAATACGATTTGATTCTTTTCATTAATTACCTGAAAGCTTTTGCCTTCCGTCAGTACTGCTTTCTTCTCTGCTGTCGGCAGATAACCTACCTGATTAATAGCGACCATATTGTGATTACTCCTTTTTATCCAGTTTATGATAAGTATACCACATTGAATTATCCCTTTACAACTCTGCTAAAGCATTATAAACTACAGATAAGAATCTTTATAAATCTGGGAGGCGGTATCGTTGGAAATACAGGGAAAACAGGCAGCAGAAAAAGTATTGGATAATATCCATAAAGTGATTATCGGCAAAGAGGAAACCGTGCGTCTTCTGTTGACAGCGCTTTTATCGGACGGTCATGTCCTGTTAGAAGATGTTCCGGGAACAGGCAAAACAAAACTTGCGAAGGCACTTGCCAAATCTTTGCATGCAGATTATTCCAGAATACAGTTTACACCCGACTTACTGCCCGGTGATATTACGGGCTTAAATATTTTTGACAGAAAGAGCAATGACTTTGTTCTGCGCAAAGGACCGGTGTTTACCAACATTCTGCTTGCCGACGAAATCAACCGCGCAACCCCCAGAACGCAGGCAGGCTTATTGGAATGCATGGAGGAAAGGCAGGTCACTATCGATGGGGAAACTTATACGCTGGACAGCCCTTTCTTTGTCATTGCGACGCAGAATCCTGTTGAAACGGCAGGAACATTCCCTTTGCCGGAAGCACAGCTTGACCGCTTTATGATGAAGCTGTCCGTAGGTTTGCCGGGCAAAGAGGAAGAACTGGACATCCTGATGCGCTATCTGGAAAAAGACCCTCTGACGGAACTTACCGGCGTACTGACGCTTACAGAATTAGCGCAGGCTAAAAATGAAGTTTGTAAAGTATATGTACATAAGGCGGTTCAGGAGTATATCGTGGATATCATTACAGCAACCCGTAATGACGAAAGCATTATGATGGGAGTAAGCCCTAGAGGAAGTCTTGCGCTTCTTCGCTGCGTCAAAGCTTATGCATGGCTGCAGGGAAGGAATTTTGTCATTCCCGACGATGTAAAGGCAGTTGCCGTTCCGGTACTGGCTCACCGCATTATTATGGACTTTGGCAGGGACAACTATAAAGAAAGCGTCTCCTTTGTGAAAAATATTTTACAAAACGCCAAAGTACCTACAGAGGATTTCCGGGTATGACGAAAATATTAACTATCGGACTCTTTGCATATCTTCTGTTTTTATTACAGCGAAAACTCTATGGAATATTATGGCAAAAAAAGCTTGGAATAAGGCTGGAATTTACGGAAACAAGCCTGTTTGAGGGCGAAAAAGGCGAGTTATTGGAAATTATTGAAAACGGGAAACGGCTTCCTCTCCCCATGCTGAAAGTCAAGTTTCAAACTGACCGGAATTTACAGTTTACAGATACGCAAAACTCCAAAGTGACAGACCTCTATTACCGAAATGATATTTTTCAGGTAAAGGGCAGAGAGCGTATTACACGGAAATTGGAATTTATTGCAACAAAGAGAGGATATTACCGTATTAATAACATTGACCTTGTTGCGGCGGATTTGTTTCTTTCTACGGAAATGGTGGAAAGCAGACATACTGAGCAGTATTTCTATGTCTACCCCGCTCCTTTTGTTTCCGATGAGTTCCGCCAGTCCTTACAGCAGTTAAACGGCGAAATTCTAACGAAGCGCCACTTCACGGAAGATCCCTTTGAATACCGCGGCATCAGGGAATATCAACCCTATGACGATATGCGGAGCATCAACTGGAAAGCAAGCGCGAAGACCGGGGATTTAAAGGTTAATCAGAAAAACTATACTTCCCTGCAGACAATTCGTATTTTCTTCAATATAGAGGATAACGGCATTTTGAAAAAAGACGAAGCGGTTGAAGCTTCTTTCCAGATTGTTGCGGGCTTTGCCGCTTTTTTCTTAAATCAGGGCATCCGGGTGGCATGTTACGGCAACGGCAGAGATGTCATGACAGGTGAACCGCTGCAGATAGAAGCCGGAGCAGGCGCCGGACAATTGCAGCAAATTTACCGCTCTCTTGCCAGGATAGATACCGCAAAAGAACCTGCCGTCTTCACGGAAGTCTTTGCGGGAAGACTGTTGGAAGAGGATAGTTCGACGATAACTGTTTTGGTATCCCCCAATGCCTACTCTGATTTTACGGAACTGATAACCGGGTATCAGAAAAGCGAACGGGAATATATCTGGTTTTATCCGACAATAGAGACTGAAACGCCGGAAATTCCGCAGGAACTGAAAAATCACATAAAAATTCTGCATATAAAAAGTAAAGAGATGATAAGAGAGGCGCGCCGATAACGTATGAAGCAGGAAAAAATTATTGTATGGTCAGATATTCTGGCAACACAGATGAATCACTGGACACTGTTTTCCATTACTGCTATGGCAAGTATCATAGCAGGCGTTACCACGCCTCCTGTTGCCCTGTGGTTTTTCTGCGGTCTTGTTCCTGTCTTCTTTTTCTTTATCAGAAGATATACAAACGCCTTTTCCATCATGGCACTCAGTCATATCATATGCCTTGCTCTTTTCTTTTTCCTGCCGTTTCCCAACCTTATCACCAAAATTATGTTTTGTCTCTATGGAATCGGTCTTTTTATCAATTCTTTTGTAATACGGCTTCGCACCAAAGAAAGACTCGATGAAGCAATCTCTCCGCCGGCGGCAGTCGGCATCATCGCAGTTCCCTTGTTTGTTCTGTATTATCAAAATCATCCCGGTTTTGATGTATACTATATTGCCATGGCAGCTATTTATTTTGTCTGTTATTATATCAGATGTTATTTACAACATTATCTGTATTTTATGGCAGTCAATGCAAACAGTACCGGTTATATTCCCCACAAGGAAATTTTTGCATCGGGCATACAACTTACCGGAATATTTTCGTTCTTTTCCGTCGTTTTGCTTGTACTGTTTTCCGATATCGGCTGGCTCTCCGAACTTGCAAGACAGTTAAAAAACGGTATCATATGGCTTAGGGAACATGGTGTATTTGCATGGATTGCTTCCCTGTTTGAAAAAGAATATGAGCCTATAACGAATCAGGGGAACAATGCCGGGCAGCTCTCCTCGGGATTTATGCCATTAGAACTTGGCGAACCCGGTTTGTTCTGGGTTATTTTGGAAAAAGCCACACTGATTATCTTTCCAATAGTGATTGCCTGCCTGTTATGCTATGCACTGATTCAATTTATTAAAATGATAAAAGAGATTTTCCGCAAAAAACGCATGATTGCCGAAGAAACAGACGGTGAATCTATCAGGGATATCAGAGAAACCTATGAAGTAAAAAAAGAAAAAGGAAAGCAAAAAGAGTTTTTCGCTTTCTTAAGTCCCGCAGAAAGAATCCGCCGTATCTACAGGCAGCGGGTCTGGTCAAAACGCACTGTTCTCACTGCAAAAGAAAATGTCCATCCTCTGCAGGCTTATACGGCAAGGGAATGCGGTTTACTTCTGTCTGAAAACGAACTTGCCCTCGTTTACGAAAAGGCACGTTATTCAGATACCAAGTTCACAAGAGATTATGTGAATAGAGCATCCTCAAAAAACGGCACAGCTGATTAGCTGTGCCGCTTTTAGCAGAATCCGTTCTAGTAATTGTTCTTCTGGCTGTTCTGCGCATTCTGGCTGGAACTATTCTTGGAATTGTTCTTCTGGTTGTTCTGTGCATTCTGGCTGTTAGAGTTATTAGCCTTGTTCTGCTGCTCATTATTCTGCGCATTCTGGTTATAATCATTTTTAGACATCTCGCATACCTCCTGATTGGTTTTAGTTACAGAAATAGTATGGGAAGGTTTTTCTAAAAATATTCAGCCATAATATATTTTTTTACGAACTTTTATTTCCCTGGAAAAGTTTTACAATCAATAAAACAACCAGCCCGACAATAATAAGCGGTGCAAACAGAGAAATCAGGGATGTAGCAATCCCTATTAC
>CAMWMM010000169.1 GCA_947175285.1 uncultured Lachnospiraceae bacterium | reverse complement strand
ATTTTAATTGGAGCTGGTACATTGCTGATGGTTTTATAGCTTTTTTCCTAAATCCTTTGCCTTGCCGCCATTTGCCCGAATCAACTGTCGCCATCCGAACTGTGCTCCCATTTTGTACAGAAATTTTGGAAAAGCCACAGAGACGTAGCTGTTTTCGGCAGTATCGGATGCCAGAATTGTTTCTGCGAGCAGTGCAAGAGCGTGGTCAATCGGTTCTCTTGGACCGTGTCCGGATTCCGTTTTCGGCATTTGTGCCAGACCGCCTCCGCCGCCCACGCCGATACCGCCGCCCCAGAGATATCCTGTTTTGTTACACCAGTTCTGTAATATCTGTAAGGCGTATTCTGTCTGAATTCCCTCGTAAAATCCGCAGTTTACAATACCGTATATATGGATTGCCTTTCCGGGTTTTTCCTGTTGTTTTACCTTATCCAGACAGACAAGACAGGAGAGCAGGTGCGCGGGAATACCGTCTACATAAAGAGGAAAAGAGAATATCCAAGCGTCAGCCTGATAAAGCTCCTTTAAGGTGTCTTGGGAAAACTCGGGCGTATGAAATGCAAATTCCATGATTTGAGTTTGTTCCGGAAAATAATGTTTTAAGTCATCCAGCAGGCTTTTGCTTGCGCTGGCTTTTGTTTTCGGGCTGCCGTTTATCAGTGCTATTTTCATAAGACGATATTCTCCAATTCCTGTAATGTTTGATAAAAGTGAATTCCCTTGACGGTTCCGTCATAATTATCCGCATTTGCATTCAAAATATTTTTAGCGGTTTCTTTTTCCGCGTCCGTAATATTTTCTCCGTAAAAATGTGCGGAAAGTGAAATTATATTTTGATATCTGCGTTTATGATGCATTTCTCCTTTCCGGATGACGAAATCCGGATGGATATAAGAGATTGCCCTGTCCTGAACTGTTTTGACAAACGGGCTTACGCTGCCGTAACAACATTTGCTGATAAAAATCAGTTCCGTGCATTTGCTCATATCAATACCTGTATTTTCATACCCGTCGTGGATGACGCACTGTCCCGGCGTTTTTACCCAGCAGCCGAAACAGCCGATACAATGTTTGATAGTCCCCTGAGGTTTGATAATTTTGTGTTCGCCTTGTACGTGCTTAATAATATCATTAAAGTTTTCCAAATCAGTAATAATTAATTTCATTGTCTGTCCTTTACCTGTAAAAATTTTATGGATAGTAGTATATTAACAGAAGCGGACTTTTTAAGAAAGCTTTTTTTGTAGAGAAAATAATATTGACAACCCCAGTCTAATGGTGTTAGACTAGGGTTGTCTAACGCCATTAGACATAAACATATGCGCCTGTAAAACGGCAAGCTGAGTAAGAATGGGGGATAAAAATGGAACCGTACAAATTAGGAGAAATGGAACAACGATTTGCGGATATGATTTGGGAGCAGGCACCGATTGCATCGGGAGCGCTTGCTAAATTATGTGAGGAAGCTTTCGGATGGAAGAGGACGACTTCCTATACGATGTTGAAAAGACTGTGTGAGAGAGGAATTTTTGCCAATCAGGGAGGTACGGTTAGTGTGCTGATTTCTAAGGAAGAATTTCAGGCGGCACAGGGAGAGGAGTTTTTAAATGAAAATTTTAACGGTTCCCTGCCGCAGTTTCTGCTCGCTTTTTCGAGAAGAAAGAAGTTGAGCGGACAGGAAGTGGAAGAGTTAAAAAAATTGATTGAGGAATACGAAGAAGGGGGAGAGGGATGATGTCTTTTTGGGAAGCAGCTTTTATCAAAATACTGAATATGAGCCTGACAGCAGGCATTGTTATCTGTATCGTGCTTTTGATGCGTTTTCTCCTGCGCAGAATGCCTAAGGTTTTTTCTTACATATTATGGATGGTCGTATTATTCCGGCTGCTTTGCCCAGTTTCTTTTTCTTCGGCAATGTCATTTTTTAATATTCTGCAAATGCCGTCCACACAGCAGGGAGAGATAGCGTATATTCCTGAAAATATTGGATATATGGAGCAGCCGGTATTGAATTTGCCGGTTCCGGCGATAGAAAATGCCGTGAATGGCTCTCTGCCGCCTGCGGCTGTGGAAATGTCGGTAAATCCTATGCAGATAGTATTATGGTTTGGCGGATGCATCTGGCTGTCTGGTATTATTATCATGACACTATATGCTGTGTTTTCTTATTGGAGACTGCGTGGAAAACTAAAAGGGTCAGTATGGGAAGAAGATAATATTTATATTACGAAAGCGGTAGAAACACCGTTTGTCTGCGGTTTCTTTGCACCGCGTATTTATCTTCCGGTGCAGTTTGCGTCTGACAAGCTTTCCGAAACGGAGCAAAAGGAAAAGAGTTATATTTTACTGCATGAACAGATTCATATTAAGAGACGGGATTATATCTGGCGGCTTGTAGGTTATTTTGCACTTTGCCTGCATTGGTTCAATCCGCTTGTCTGGCTTGCTTTTTTCTTAAGCGGGAAGGATATGGAAATGTCCTGTGACGAAACGGTAGTTAAAATACTTGGGGAGAATGTGAAGAAAGAATATTCGGCTTCCCTGCTTTCATTTGCTTCCGGCAGGCGAATCAGGCTTGATATTCCGCTTGCTTTTGGAGAGGGAGAGACCGGAGGCCGGATTAAAAACGTACTTCGATATAAAAAGCCGGCGCAGATTGTGATAGGGATTGCCGCCCTAATCTGTGTGGCTGTGATAGCGGCATTGGCGGCTAATCCGGGAAACTCTGATAGCGAAAGCGGGGCGGATGGTATTGTCGGCACAGACGACGCAGCCGGATTAGATAGTGCGGACAATACAGGAGGCAATGATACAAAAGGTAATATGAGCGGAGAAGTATATTACGGCGTAGTTTCATATGCGGAAATAGGAGATTCATCCAGAGAAGTTGTTATGATTCCGGGGCTGGGCGAAGTGGAGATACCCGAAGCGGATGAAGTATATCCTTATATTGAAATAGAAAATTTTACAAAACCGGAAGCAGGAGATTTGCTTGCGATTACATTCTCGGAGGGAGAGGAAGTTTCGATACAGGAAACTTATCCCGCAATGTTTTCCATACCGGTGCAGAGTGTTATCGTGATGGGACAGGGATTTGACATACAGCGTACCGATTCCGGCACTTATCTTTTTACGGTTCCGTGGGGCTATGCACAGGAAGCGGAAGAAGGGGATATGCTTGTCATTTATTATTATAATGACATTGTAGCGAATGGCGGGGTAAGAACGCAGTTAGCAGCTGTTCCCGTACTTTCCGTAGACGCCGTTAACTATGATGTGTGGGTGGAACTATCGGCGGATGAGTTAAGAACTTTTCTGGCAAATTTCGGCCATGGCATTGAGTGTGAAATCATAGAAAATGCGCCGCATGAACTGACTTTTGATGAAATTATGGAAGGCGGCGCTGTCGATGGTATATGTAGGGTATATGCGCGTTCTTTATCACGCAGTACGCGGGGAATTGACCTTTATCTGGTGGAGAAAATGAAAGACATGGATGAGACGCTGCCGTTTCTTGCATTTTCACAGGATTGTAAGTTTATGGTGAACAGGGAGATGGAAACTCTTCGGTATGAAGAAGTTCCTTTTGAGGAATTTGCCGATTTGGCGCAGGAGACCTTTTTTTATTCAAATCCACCTATGCACTTGACGTTTCATGACGGTCTTGTCGTGGAAGCGGTGTTGGAAAATTATTACGGAGCAGGCATTTCTTTTGCTTCTCCTCCGGATGATAAGTGGTATGCCGTGGAGGGTGAAGAGACGGTGAGGCAGTTGACTTCACAGGAGGTTCTTGATGCAGATTATACAATGGAAAATCAGATATATCTGGATGTTGGAGATAGCGAAGGCATGGAGCGTATTGAAGTGTATGCAGGCAATAGCGGTGACAGAGGTATTGTGCTTGTGAAAAATGCCGAACAGGAGAATTTATTTACTTCGCTATATGCCGCAGGGGCTAATACTTCCCGCGCAGGCTGGAATAACATATATCTGGGATATATGGAAGACTACGGATTTATTATGACGTTACATATCGAAGACAGAGACGATTTCGGTAAGTATGACTATTATGTGTTCCGACTGTCAAAAGATGGCGAAGTAGCATTAATAGCGGGTTCTTCTTTCTATTTTGATAACAGAGGTATTCCTTATGATGACGACTTATTTTCAGAATGGACGGAAAATCTGGGACGGTATCTGGAAAACAGCGAATTGATTCTCAGTACACAAGATGGTGAACTGCGGACAGAAATGGTATCGGAAGCGGATAAATATACTTATGAGACACTCAAACCCTGGTAGATAATTCTTTTCCTGCTTGTAAAGATATTACGGATTCTCTATAATAAAATAAAGAGCACAAATACCCCGCTGAAAACAACGGGGTATTTGATTATTGTGAGAATATACGCGAAAGGATACGGGTAATTACAATATGGTTTATATAAATCAAGAAGAAGCAAATGAAATTAACTATATTACAACAAACGAATCCATTACTTTATTTTGGGAGAAACCGGAGAGGCTGCCGGAGAAATTTATCTATCGCATTTTTTGTGAGGGAAAGCAGATTGGTGAAACAGAAAAGACCCATTATACTTTACATGGATTATCTGCGGAAACAGAATATCAAATAGAAGTAAGGCTTTATGAGCAGGATGATTGTCTGTCATTTGAGCAAATTGTGGTAAAAACTGCCCGTGCCAAAACACTTATTGATATTACAAAAGCGCCTTATTTTGCCGTGGGAGACGGACAGACAATGAACACCGAAGCGATTCAAAGGGCGATAGACGATTGTAAAGAAACGGAAGCCGTTTACATTCCAGCCGGTGTTTTTATGACGGGAGCGCTGCGGCTGCACAGCGATATGGAATTGTATCTGGCAGAAGACGCTGTTTTACAGGGAACGGACAGACTGGAAGATTATTTGCCCAAAATCAAAAGCCGTTTTGAGGGAACGGAGATGGAGTGCTACAGCAGTCTGTTAAACATGGGAGAACTTGACCATGAGAGCGGCTATAACTGCCGTAACGTAATCATCCGCGGAAAAGGGACGATTGCAAGCGGCGGTGTTACTTTAGCGAAGCGTGTGATTGTGTTTGAAAGAGAACGCCTGAAAGAATATCTTGCTTCGCTCGGAGATAAAATAAAAGAATGTGAATCAAAGGATACGATTCCCGGCAGAATGCGTCCGAGACTTATTAACATCAGTAATTCCCAGAATATCGTGCTTTCCGGTCTTACGCTTAAGAATGGTGCAAGCTGGAATGTGCATATGATATATTCTGACAATGTAGTGACAAATAACTGCACGTTTTATTCGGAAGGAGTCTGGAACGGGGATGGATGGGACCCGGATTCTTCCACAAACTGTACGATTTTTGATTGCAACTTTTTTACGGAGGATGACTGCGTTGCGATTAAATCCGGTAAAAACCCGGAGGGAAATGTCATTAACAGACCTTGCAGGCATATCCGCATTTTCGACTGTGTAAGTTCTTTCGGACATGGCATTATCATCGGCAGTGAAATCTCGGGAGGAATTGAGGATATTAAAATATGGGACTGCGACGTGAAAGCTTCACTGTGCGGTATTGAAGTCAAAGGAACGAAGAAGCGCGGCGGATATGTGCGGAATATTCATATACGGGATTGCAAAACTTCCAAGATTATGCTGCATTCCGTCGGCTATAATGATGACGGTATTCCGGCAAAGACGCCGCCTGTTTTCGAGGATTGTTTGTTTGAAAATATTGAAGTCGGCGGGGAAATTTTAGAGGTAGACAGAACTTGGTCGCATGATACCGCAATTACAGTGCATGGCTTTGACGTTCCGGGGTATGCGGCAAAAAATATCACGTTCCGGGATATTACGATTATTGGGCGAAACGGAAATCAGGAGCAGCAGTTTTCACTAAAAGACTGTGAGGGTGTCACACTTGAGAGGATTCGGTGTTTGTAAAATGATTTAAGATGTTGAATAAGAAAAAGGATAGGAGAAGAGTCATGGAATTTATTAAAAAATTTATGGAACCGGTAGATATGACAGAAGGTTCGCCGTGGCAGAAAATTGTTTTGTTTGCGGTTCCGATGTTAGTGGGAAATATTGCGCAGCAGCTTTATAATACGGTAGACAGTGTAGTGGTTGGAAAGTATGTGGGCGATAATGCGCTTGCGGCGGTAGGCAGTGCCGGACCGATTTTGAATCTTCTTATTGTCTTGTTCGTAGGAATCAGCGTTGGTGCCGGAATTATGGTATCGCAATATTTCGGTGCAAAGGAACGGGAAAAATTATCGATTACTATCGGCAACTGTATTACACTTACAGGAATTGCCACTTTATTTGTTATGGTAGTGGCATCTTTGGTGGCAAGGCCGTTGTTGGAGCTATTGGGTACGCCGGAATCCATTATCGGCTGGTGTCATTCTTATCTGTTGATATTATTTATCGGGTCAATCGGGCTTGCTTACTATAATATTTTGGGCGGTGTACTGCGTGGTCTGGGGGATTCCGTATCTGCGCTCGCCTATCTTTTGGTTTCTACGGTCATTAATATTGTTTTGGACTTATTGTTCGTTGCCAAGATGGGCATGGGAGTAAACGGTGTGGCGCTCGCTACCGTTATCGCACAGGCAGTTTCCGCATTATTGTGTCTGTTTCGCTTAATGAAGATGAAAGAGCTTTTCGATATAAATGCCGGCTATATGAAATTAAAGAAAAAGTATACGAAGAAAATTATCTGGCTTGGACTTCCTTCCGGTGTTACGCAGGCGATTTTTTCCATGGCGATGATTGTTGTACAGTCTTTGACGAACAGCTTTGGAGAAATGTTTATTGCGGCGAATGTTATTGTAATGCGTGTAGACGGGTTTGCCATGATGCCGAATTTTTCTTTCGGAACGGCAATGACTACATATGCAGGGCAGAATGTCGGCGCAAAACGTCTTGACAGGGTTAAGCAGGGAGCAAAACAGGGAACGCTTATAGCGGTTGCGACTTCTGCCGTAATTACTTCTCTGATTCTTATTTTCGGTAAAGCGCTTATGGGTATCTTTACCAATACGTCGGAACTGGTGGAACTGAGCCGGAATATGATGGGGATTCTTGCCGTCGGTTATATCGCGATGGCGGTAACGCAGAGCCTTTCCGGCGTGATGCGCGGTGCGGGTGATACGATGACGCCTATGTGGATTTCGCTTGCTACAACGATTCTTATCCGTGTGCCGATTGCGTATGGAATTTCTTTCCTGACAAGAACGCCTGAACTTCCTAACGGCAGGCAGGAATGTGTTTTCATTTCGCTTCTTTCTTCATGGCTGATAGGTGCGATAATTACGTTTATATTCTATAAGAGGGGGAAGTGGGAAGAAAAGGCGGTGTAGGAATGACAGAACAATAGGTATTTCTTTACTGTATTATTATTTTATGTTAAACTGCGGATATAATATAAAGAATGTGTTATTTCTGCCTGCTTGGAAAGAGAGTGGAGTTATTATGAAAATATATATGGATAATTGCTGTTATAATCGACCGTATGATGATCAGACATATATTAGGATACATTTAGAAACAGAAGCAAAGCTGCATATTCAGGATATAGTAAAAAAAGGAGAAGTTGACTTAGTGACTTCTTTTATGCTGGAGTATGAAAATGGAAAGAATAGATTTTCCCACAAAAGACAGGCGATAGCAGATTTTATGAATGCAAATGAATCATACTATGTAGGGATAGAGAACGAAGAGGAAGCGAAGGCGATAGCGGGAGATATTATGGAGAGTGGTGTTAAAAGTGCAGATGCGCTTCATGTTGCCTGTGCTGTTTTAGCGGAAAGCGATTATTTTATTACTACGGATGATCGCTTACTTAAATATCAGACAGAGGACATACAGATCGTGACACCGGGTGAGTTTATAAGAAGATTGGAGGCGGTTGATTGATGAACAGTGCAGTAGAACTTATGGATGCGGGTTTTGCATGTTTGGTCGAAAAGCTGGGAATTGTTGATGCAGAACGTTTTGTGGCTATGATTAAAAGAGACAGCTTTGATTATACACTTTGGCGTAGAGAATATTTTGATAAGATGGATTTGGATCAGGTCAGTGAGGAAGCGGCGGTCTATGCCCAAAGCCATCCGCACAGAGGAAAAGGAATAAGGGTTTAAAAGAAAAAAGATTCTAAATTACCACAGCTTCCGGTACTCCGTCGGACTAATTCCATGTTTTTCCGTAAAAACTTTTACAAAATATGATTCATAATTATAGCCGCAGCATACAGCAATCTCATTTAGGGTCAAATTTGTATGCCGAAGCGTATCTTCTGCCATTTTTAGGCGATAGTGATTCAGATATTGAATGATTGTCATGCCGGTTACTTGCCTGCAGCGGTTATTGAGACTGGTGCGGTTTAGCCCGACATATTTGCTGATTCCGTCCAGAGTCAGTCCGAGATGATAATTACTATGGATGTATTCTAATGCATAATCTATTGGCTGTTTTTCTGATTTTTTTCCGGCATAACACATTAGAAATTCGTCTTCTAAAAGATACAGAATCTGCAGAAGATACCTTCGGATACGGCAGGTCCACCTGCCGTCGCTTTGTGAAAAACATTCCGAGCCGATGACGGACAACCATGTATTAATCTGCATTGCGGAGGGAGCGTTTAGGGAAAGCATGCCGGCATAATGTTCATTTCGCTGTGAAAATATCTGAATCAGATTTCTATCGTGCATATCTTCAATTTTTTCAAATTGATTTTCAGTAAGAGCCTGCGCAGTCAGACTGGTGTTAAGAAAAGTTGCCTGAAAGACAAATGTTTTGGCAGCATCATGGTTTTTATTTTTCAGATAAAAGGTATCTTTGTCATTCAGACATAAAATGAAAGGCGCATCTAAGTGATATTCCATATTGTTTAACGAAAAATCCCATTTGCCGTCAGTGATTAAGGTCATGGTCAACAAATCATGAAGCGGATACCTCGTAAAGGTTTCTTTGGATAGGAAGTCGATGGGAATCAATATCTCGGTGTCGGGATGCCGTCTGTCTTTGATCATGTTCTTTCCTCTCTTACGATATGTTGTCTAGGGAATTGCGAAACTCCATTTCTAAAACCAGAGTTTGGACAAAATAAACAAATAAGGGGTGAATTGCCACTGCATCTGAACCC
>CAMWMM010000168.1 GCA_947175285.1 uncultured Lachnospiraceae bacterium | reverse complement strand
TTTATGGAGTATCTCGATGATTTTCAACATTTCTTGAACGAAGATATATATCTTAATATATTATTAACAAACTTTAGCTGCAAGGAACAAAAAATAAGTTTGAATACAACATTGCATAATTATGTATTAAAGAATTATAGGTCTTTGTATGAAAAGATTAATGATGTATACGTGGACTGTATGATTGATTCAAACAAGGAGGATGTGGTTGTTGAAATATTGAAGAGTAAATATGAGAAGAGAAAGTTAGTTGAAATAGATTGTAGTATGTTTAACACGAAGTCAGAGCTTATTCGTTCTATAAAAAATGAACTGCATTACCCTGAATTTTGCGGAAATAACTGGAATGCAATTGAAGATCTGGTTCACGATATAATATTGCCTGAAAAAGTCATTTTTCACAATTGGTGTGTGGTCGAGAAAAAGCTGCCTCAAGATACTGCTATTTTAAAAGGTATTTTAGACAAAAATAGTAAAAATTGTTGTGTTATCCGATATAATTAAATGGATATAAACGTGTCAAAGAATTAAAATTTGGATTAAGGATTTAAAGATATCACAAAATGGATATTAAAACATTTACAAAATATGGAACAGAAGAATGAGAGAGGAAAGGTTGAAAAGATTGCTGTAAGCAAGGAATTGGTCAGATTGTTTGAGGAGGAAGGGTATCATTGGTGATATAGAAATTACAATATCTGTGAATTAGGAAACCTGTATCAGATGAGAAAGGAATGATTATAAATGGAAAAAAACATTGATAAGGTTTTAGTGGCACTTTTAAAAGAAGCTGTCGGAAAAGCATTCAAGGATTTATTTAAAGAACATCCAGATGAGCATTTTTATTATTGTACTTTAGTTTTGATGAATGGTCAAGGATGTCCTGTAGTTTCTGCAATGTCAGAGGAAGTATTAGAAAAATTGGTACAGGAAGATGTAAAAAAATATGGATATTCAACAACGGTTTCAAGGGAATTTCTCAAATGGTCTTTTGCAGATTCCCCATATTGTATATATGGGGAACAATATTTTTCAGAAGTGGAAAAAATGATTGCAAGCAGGGATATAGATGAAAATGGCGAAAGATTGACTGGTGATAGGTTCATGAAGGAATATGATATACGAATGAATTCTATGGAAGAAGTTATGGCAAGTTTGGATAAAGAAAGCATTTTCGGGAGTGGAGAACGAAGGAAAAACATGGTGGTTCTTGCAGAGGTAAGGCCGCCAGATTATACAAATACAGAACGAGCGTTAAGATTAAACTCAAGAGAAACTTTAAAAGAATGGCTTGAAGAAGCTGCAGAAGTAGAGGATATTTAGAGAGATTGAAAGTGAAAGGGGATATTAATATTATGGCATATGAGTATTTAAAAGAATTTATTTATAATAATCTTTCTGAGGCAGAAGACAACATTTCTGAAGAAAAACCGCATTATTTTGTAAAAGCCGATAGCGAAATGGAAAATGATATAAAAAGAATGGAGGAAAAGCTAAACATAAAAATTCCTTTAGAGTTGAAAACTTTTTTTGTAAATGTTGGTTCAGGGGAATTGTTTGCAGGTGCACCAGATGAATATATTGGGCAATATATTTTTTTGGACACTCAATCTATATTGGGAATTTATGATAAAGAAGAGGATATTGACTGTCTCTATTCTTCAAGAAGAGAACTTGCTAGAGAATATCTCATAAATAATCATCTCCTGGCGTTTGTTGATTTCAGCGAACTATCATTTTTATTTATTTCATTAGATGAAGATCAAGGTAAGAACGCAGTCTATTATTCTATTGATACAAAAATTGCTTCGTCCCTGGAGGAATTTGTGGAGAAAATTGTGAATGAGCCAGACTATTTTATAGAAGAGATGTAGTGCTCCGTCCATTTTTGATATCAATGCAGTTGAGTTCACTTTGGTCGGCGCTTTTTTGATAAAAGGTAATTATACTGAGGGATATAAAAAGTTGAAGGCAATAAGAGATTTTTATTTTGAAAAAGCAGAGGAATACAAGTCTAATGATATCTGGCTTTTTAGTACAAAAGCAGATTATATCGATAAATTATTAAAAATTTTGGAAAATAAATCCGAAAATTGGGAAAACAAATTACAAAATGAAATTGCGGAGGCGGAAAGAATTACATTCAGAATGTTTGGGCTAAAGGTATAGCTGTATATTGACATCGTTGCAGAAGGGAAGGACAGTAGTGTAATTGGATACAAAAAGGTTATACTCACGGCAAATTTCATTTACCGTGAGTATAAGTAACCAGCAAATCCTATACGAAAGAGATCGTAGAGCAACAGAGACGGCATGACAATTTAGTCAGTGAAATTCTGGGGAGGTAATCAAATCCATGAAAGAATTAAAAAGGGATGCATATGGGAGAACAATATTAACTCATTATATAAGTGGGGAGCAAACAGAACAGGCAATTAAGATGATTAAGAATGCGGATATTGACTATAATCTGCCAGACAAGGGGGGATATACTTATTTGCATTTTGCTGCACAAAGGGAACAGCCAGATATTGTTAAGGATTATTGGACAAAGGGGCTAAAGTAGATTTAAAAACAAGAAATGGAATTACACCATTACGAATGGCTATATCGAGAGTAAAAAATTATCCAATCGAACGCAGTGTAGAAGTAATAAAGCTTTTATTGGATGCAGGTGCAGATCCAAATGAAACGGTAAATGGGATAACTTTAAAAAAATTAGCTTCTGATACCAATATTCCCCAAGTCATAGATTTGATTTGTAGAAATTGAAGTTTGACCATGAGGATGGAAATGTCTCCATGGTCGAGGACACCATCAACCGCAGGATCAGAGTAAACGATAATACAGGTGCGTCAGTACAGTATTAGTATGAAAGTTTTTTGATGGAATATACTGTTATAACATAGTATTTTTCTGATAAAAAGCATTAAAAAATTAAGGAGAGGTTAAGCCTGATGGACTTTACGGAAATAAGAAATTTGTACCATATAGATGGTAATGTTGGTTATTCTATGGAGACAATAAAAAAACAATAAAAAAACAATAAAAAAATTCGGACAACTCCCTGGTGTTTTGGTAGAATATTATCAACAAAAGAAATATATTTTATGTTCCTGCGACCTTTCAAGCAACATGTTTTCCATCACCAACACTGTGGGCGAAAAGGAACTATATGTATATAACAAGACGAGCCAGCGCGACGTGACCGAAAAAGTGACAATCTGAGCAGATGGAAGAGAAATGGTATATTTGAATTGGAGGATTATTTTAATTTATAAAAATTTTTATATTATATGAACTAGGGTATGCTGTTTTATAAAGGAGGAGTTTTTTATATGATGAAACAAGGATGGCCTTCAATTTTGACAAAGACAATAGCACTTCTTTTATTGGAGGAAAACCATGTATTCCTAAGGGGGAACCCTTGCCAATATGCAAGGTATGTGGAGAGCCGCTTACATTTTTCTTTTAGATAGCTTTTCCAGAAGGACATATGTGGGCGGGAAAATCTTTGGCGTTTTTTTATTGTATATGTACATATCATAAACATGATGATATGCAACAGTTCCCTCCAGCTATACAAACAGGTACAAAAGATGATTTGTTTAATATACCCGATGGAGAAATCAGCCCTAAAACCTATCAAACATTGTTTAGAGCCATTTTTTTTGATACTACAGAAGGTGTGTTAAGGGAGGATTATGAGGAGAAGGTAGCATACCAGAGGATTGATTGGAAAACCAGTAGAAAAAAGGATAAAAAAACTCCCATAATTATAGGAGGGGATGCTATTTGGTCGGCAAACTATGGAAAAGAGCGTCCTGCTACTTATGAGGGAAAGGCTATGGAGTTGATCCTTCAGGTGGCAGATTACTTTAATTTTGAGAAACTTGATGATGCACCACCTGAGATGGAGAAAACTTATCAAAAGGATAATCCCTTTAGACCAAGAAAAGAGAACAACTATACCTTTTTCTTTGACTTTAACAGGGTATTTTTATGGGGGACGGTAGAGCCGGAGAATCCATCATTCTGGCTCAATGTACAAAATGATATTTGAAATAGGTTGTCAAATATGAATATGATAAAATAAATGGAGTATTGATTATTACTCGTAATCCCAGTGGTCTACGTTCCAACACAGCAGTTATCAATTTCTGCAAAGATTATAAGATTAATTTGGACAAATTTAATATTCCAGTGATCATAGGAGAAAAAGTTCAAAATTGCACAGAATTACTTAAGGGGTGTAAAGGTTTTAATCAACCTATTGTATTACATGATCACGTTGTTAGTACACTGGATATGTTTTGTGGTTGTGAAAGCTTTGATCAGCCTATTACATTGCCGAAAAGTATCCAGGTGTGTTCAGGAATGTTTGTTGGGTGTGAAATGTTTTACCAGTTGATTGAATTGCCAGAAAGTGTGCGTAATAGTATGGGAATGTTTTGACTGTGTAAAAACTTTAATCAAAGGTAGTATTGCCCAAAGATATTGAAAGTTGTGATTACATGTTTGAAGGGTGTAGTAAGTTTAATCATTCTGTTATATTGGGTGAGAAACTTGAAAGTTGTTGGGATATGTTTCACGATTGCGTGTCACTGAATCAGCCGATAGAAATATTGAGCGTTGACTGCATCTGCAATGAAATGTTCAAAAACTGTGTCTCGCTTGAGCCGGAAAAAGTCACGATCCATATAAGAAAATCTTCACAAAAAAATGTCACCAGACGCCTTCAGAAAATGTGGGATACGGAGGAGAGCGCATTGAACACATCAACCGCGAAGGAATTAAGTGAAATGTTTGAAAGGCTATATAATGAAGGGGAACTGGCACTGGTGGAGATGACCGTGGAAACAGGCGTGGCATCAAAAACACTTGCGGTGTACGTTGAAGGGACTCAGTTCTGTATTGGTATTGTAGATGATTATGCATCCAAGAACTATTATTATAATTCGGGAGCCGAGGGTGAAGATGTGGGGATCAGGGGAAATGATTATCCCAGACATATGGTTTCAGACGATATCAACATATTAAAGGTGATCATGGAAGATTTTATCCGATATGGCAGACCGTCTAAAAAGGTGGGCTGGATTGTAGAGGTGATTTAAGAGAAGTATAAAAACAGGTATGCAGAATCCAGGAAACCTATGCTTATGACAAAGCTGGAACCTGTGTGAGCAGCTGGACGAAAACCAGAACAGGTACAGTATAACTTTGGATCCTTTTGCAGAAAGGTAGATTATAAAATGATAAATTTTGAGGAAGATGAAAAGTATGGTATCAGAAAAAGCATGGTTTTTTATTTTTATGATTCCATAAATGCAGAAAAAGTAGGAATCGTAGAAGAAATTGTTAAATCTTATATTGAACAATTTCAGGTAGAATTCAATAAAAAGAGAGTCAATGATGAATATGAATATAGAAATATCCGAGGAGGGTGGCAGAAGATATTTCACAAGGTATATGATAATGTCGATTTTGATAATTCACACATTGTGGAATTTTTGGAAGGAGATGAGGAGCATTCGCTGAGACATAGAATGTATTTGCTTTTATGGGAAGGAGGGCTGCGTCCAGGCATTCTCATTTTTCAATGCAGCCAGTCAGCACAATGGAAACATGTTTATCAATTTATGGAATATGTAAATGAGCTGCTCGAGGTTCATTTTGCAAGTGCAGGATATGATATAATATATAATCCATGGACAGGGATTGCGCCATACGCTGTAAAGAGACTAAAAAGTTCACGGATTTTGAACAGTGATATCACAGAATGGAATTCGGCATACACTTCAAAAGTAAAATCTGGAATCTGTTGTCCGAACATCATTCAAATATTAAACCCTGGTTTCTGCCATAAGTTAGATTTGAACAGGATTGACGCATCAGCAGTTACCAATACAGAAATGGCAGGGAAAAACCTCATAATAGATATCCTGGACAGGATAGATGGAGAATTTGCGGAGCCGGAACAACAGATTCTCGAGCAAAGGATGGACAGCCTTTACCAGATGCTGAAACCAATTGTGATCAGGTATGAAAGAACGGTGTACCTGAAGCCAGATGCGTGGGAACAGCGTATGCATCGATTTGAGCATATTGAGGAGAATACAAATGAATGACATAACACTAAAATTTTTGGAGCATTTTGAATGTCCTTATACGTTTTTTGCGAGGGACACAAAACCAGAAGTGATATCCAGAATGGTTTTTTAGGCAAAATAAGGAGATTAACGAAAGTCATATGGCTGAAGCTGATACCTGGCTGATCCAGTGGAGCAGAGCAGAAGACTTAATAACTTAGTCAATGAAATTCTGGGGAGGTATTCAAATCCATGAAAGAATTAAAAAGGGATGCATATGGAAGAACAATATTAACTTATTATATTTGTGACGAAAAAAATAAAGCGGCAGTTAAAATGATTGAGAATACTGATATTGATATTAATCAGTCAGATGTTGAGGGATATACTTATTCAACGGACAGCAGTACGATTCCATTATCCAGCAGTATTACCTGCGAGCAAGATTCTACAATCCAGTCATAGCGCGTTTCACGCAGGAGGATACCTACCGTGGAGACGGGCTGAACTTATATGATTACTGCCAAAACAATCCGGTTTATTAAGTTGATCCAAGTGGGTATTTTTCATTCTGAACCCCTAATAATAAGCCCCTGTGAAATGTAGACTAAAAAATCTTCGGGAACTCAGGTTAAATAAAGGATAGTATCAAAATATCATCCCTTTTTAAAAAAGTGCGATAGAAAAGAGGGATGGTATAGTTGAATTTGCAGGGCATCTGTTTAGATAGTGAAAAATTGAGTTGAGCATATAAAAAGAGAATGGAACTATTATGAAGAGAGTAGAAGAATTAAAAAAACTGATAGAAAAAGTAAATACTGAAAAAGCAGGATTGATTCAGTTAAATCCTGTAATAGCGCTAGAAAAGGTAAAGGCATTTGAAAAGAAATATAAAATTTCCCTGCCAAAAGAATATGTTGAATTTATTACGAAAATAGGCGACGGGGGAGTGATCCAATCAGAAATTTATGGAGTACAGAAACTTATTTCATTAGAAAAATATGAATTATTGGACTATCCTTTAGAGCATATTGATTTACCTTTTCCCCTTGTGCACAGCTGGATGCCCGATTGGGGCGATACAGTGGAGGGAGCTGAAGATGAGGAGGATGAGGCTGTTATAGACCAGCTGATGGCTGACAGGTGGGAGGCGATAGAGTGTCAGGGGAACATCACGATCATGGCAGATAATACCTGCAATAATACCCAATGGATTCTGGTCATAAACGGCACACGCAAGGGGGAGATATGGGAGATATCAGAATATGGTGTGTTTCGGCTGGTGAAATGTGGTTTTTTACGCTGGCTGGAATTATATCTGACAGATGGGCTGGATAATTTTATGGCGGAGTGTAAGAAGATAGAATACCCTCAGGAGGCAGATTTGCTTGAACGATGCAAAAAATTTGTGAAGAAAGAAAGGATTATAATGAACCCACCAGCGGGGTTAGATGAGATTCAGGCGTTCGAAAGGCGGCATAATATCTCATTACCAGAAGAATATATTGCCTTTTTATCACAGATAGGAAATGGTGCAAAAAAGTCTCCATGGTATATTTCAGAAATATATTCTTTGTCTGACAATGAATCTTTAATGAATATGGATCAGCCATTTTTGATTCAGACAAAAGAGGATTACAAAAAAGTATTTATTGACGAAAACGGTTATAGCAGGTCATTTGGAGGGAGAGGGAGAAAAACGATATGGAATTGTCTGTTTAAACGCATTGATTATGAAAACCAAGAGACAATATATCCATGGGTTTTACCACAGTATCAGTTGTTGCATGGCTGTATGCCAATTGTCGGGAAAGGAACACCGGGTGATGATCAGGATATTGTACGCCAATACATTTTGATCTTAAATGGTGCTTATAAAGGACAAGTGTGGAGGATTGATAAAGAAACAATACAACCAATATATAATACAGAAATGCCTATTAATGCATTAACAGTAATGGAGGATATTGCCTATGGAGGTGTGTAATTGTCGTTCGGCACTTTATTTGATACCATGGATTACTATGGGCACAGTATCAAATATGCTGTGGTTATTTGAACAAAACGAGGACATACAGCTCATTGTAGAGTATGAGGGGAAAAGAATAAACATAGTAGAAACAAGTGATGGACTTGATGGTGAATTTTGTGGCGAGGAGGGATGGATAGATCGATTTGGTAAATATTTGGATTTTATGACAATTGAAACCAGAAGAATGTGCAATTCGGAGAGAGAAGAATCTTAATTATGCGAATTATCATTATATACTCACGGTAAATCAAATTTGCCGTGAGTATTGCGCCAGCCGTAGCCGCGAAGCGGCATAGTTCCTTATGCGGTTGTGTGCATCACTTTATACTGAGCGGTCAGTCTTTTTGACCGCCAGTATAATATTGGGAGATTCTTAGTGTAGTGTGAAAGAAAGTAGAGGACAGTCATAAATTGATGCCCTTCAAGGATAACCGTAAGTATAGGTATATAAGAGGAGGAGTTGTATGTTAAAGGAAGTTTTAAAAAAGTATTTGGATGTTTATTTCAAGGAGTACGAAGACTATTTTAAATCGTTGCCGGCATTGCCTTACGATGAAGATGAGCCTTCTGATTTATATGTTGGTGAAATTGACAAAGAAGGATGGATTCAATGGCAGTATGCTCCAGTGGATCGGATTATTGATTTTTCTGGGTTGGAAGAGGAGTATAATATTCATATTTCAGAGGAATTAAAGGAATATTATAATTCTTATTATTTTTTGGAACTATGGGGATTTAGGGGCAATGAAGGTATTAGATTTGATAAAGTTGATGATACGACAGATGTTTTAGCAGAATTCAGAGGTGTGCTTAATGATAATGAGGACATGATTGAAATTGGAACAGATAATCGCAATTCCTCAATATGTGTAAAAATTGATAGTGGTCAAGTAATCTCAAAGTACTGGGAATTTGAAGAGGAATTTGTTTTGGCAGATTCTCTGTCAGAGCTTTTTTTGGAATTAAAGCCGAGTCAAAATAGTGAAGAATAAGAAAATTTCAAAAGGAATTTCTGGGAATGCAAGGTATGTGAAACGAACACTGCGGATTTATGACCGGTTTTATCAAGAAAACCTGAAAAAATGCATGTCAGATGGGAATGCAGCAAAAAGAGCCAGGTTGACTTTAAGGTTCATAAAGCGATGCAGGAG
>CAMWMM010000167.1 GCA_947175285.1 uncultured Lachnospiraceae bacterium | reverse complement strand
GTCTGTATATCATCAGACAGGATGAAGGAGCAAAAAGTGTCAGAAAGAAAAAAGAAAAGCCGCGAAGAAGCGCTGCTAATCAAAAAACAGAATCAGCAGAAACGGGAAAAAACGAGTAGACAGATTAAGTTTGTGACCGGAGTTTTTATGGTTCTTTTTCTGGGTATGATGAGCTATACCTGTTATTACGCAATGACGAATAAGCAGGAAATGATTGATAACAGTTATAACCCAAGGCAGGAAATGCTGCGCGCACAGAATACAAGAGGAACCATTTATGCAAATGACGGTCAGATACTTGCGCAGACAGTGACTGATGAAGAGGGGAATGAACAAAGGGAATATCCTTTTAACAATATGTTTGCCCATGTAGTAGGGTATGCCTCAAACGGCAGATTCGGTATCGAAGCACAGACCAATTATTATCTGATACAGTCCAATGCCAAATTGTCGGATAAAGTGGCAAGTGAAGTTTCCGGCATTAAATATCCGGGGGACAGTGTTGTGACAACACTCGATGTCAGATTACAGGAGGTTGCCTACCAGTCGTTAGGAGTCTATAAGGGCGCTATTATTGTATCTGAGCCGGCTACGGGGAAGATTCTGGCGATGGTATCAAAACCTGATTTTGACCCGAACAAAATTCAGGAAATATGGGATGATTTGTTAGAGGAAAACGACAGCGGTGTTTTATTAAACCGTGTGACACAGGGCTTGTATCCGCCGGGTTCTACCTTTAAGATTGTTACTGCATTAGAGTATATCCGTGAAAATCCGGATACGTATAAAAATTATTCCTATCAATGCGGCGGCAGATTTACATTGGGAGAGGATACGATTAACTGCTATCACGGTACGGCGCATGGAAGTGAAAATTTTACGAAATCGTTTGCGAAATCCTGTAATTCCTCTTTTGCTAACATTAGCGTTAAGCTGGATAGGACAAGTTATCAGAGAACATTATCCGATTTGCTTTTTAACAGGGAACTGCCGGTTATGTTTGTTTATAACAAAAGCAGGGTTATCGTGGATGAGAGCGTTTCGGATTCCGATGTTATGCAGGCATCCATCGGGCAGGGAACAGACCAGATTACGCCGCTGCACATGAACATGATAACGTGCGCGATTGCAAATGGCGGTGTATTAATGAAACCATATCTGGTCGATTATGTGGAAAATTACAACGGAAATATTGTCAAACAGTTTTCTTCCGGAACATATGGGAGACTGATGACTGAAGAGGAAGCTCAGGCGCTAACGGAACTTATGACAGAAGTGGTGGAGAGCGGTACGGCAACCAGATTGAAAGGACTTTCCTATACAGCGGCAGGTAAGACCGGTTCTGCGGAATATAACAGCGATAAATCGGACTCTCATGCATGGTTTACCGGTTTTGCACCGGTGGAGAATCCACAAATTTGCGTAACGATTATTATAGAGGGCGCGGGATCCGGCGGCGATTATGCGGTACCAATTGCGAAACGGATTTTTAACGCTTATCTGGATGGAGGGAACGAGTCATGATTGAGGCGATAAGCTGCGGAGGTGTAGTTATTTTCCGCGGGAAAATACTTCTTTTATATAAAAATGTGCATAATAAATACGAAGGCTGGGTGCTTCCGAAAGGAACCGTGGAAGCCGGTGAAGAACATAAAGAGACGGCTGTGCGGGAAGTGTTGGAGGAGTCCGGCGCAAGAGCGGAAATTATCAAATATATCGGAACAAGCGGGTATACCTTTACCGTGCCGGAAGATACCGTGGAAAAAGAGGTTCACTGGTATCTTATGATGGCGGACAGTTATTACAGCAAACCGCAGCGGGAGGAATATTTTACGGATTCCGGTTATTATAAATATCATGAGGCGTTCCATTTGTTAAAATTTACAAATGAACGGCAGATTCTGGAGAAAGCCTATAGTGAATATATGAACCTGAAAAAAAATAATCTTTGGAGGCATGGGAAATATTAGTTTCTTTTTTCACGGTAACAGGTTATAATACGAATATATGTCTAAAATATGGTAAGGAGGTATTCTATGAGAGCTTCTTCAATGGATACGCATATGGGGAATATTGCGATTGACCATGAAGTCATTGCACAGTATGCCGGCACTGTGGCGATGGAGTGTTTCGGCATTGTCGGAATGGCGGGTATGAGCGTAAAAGATGGTTTGGTAAAGTTACTGAAAAAGGAGAGTATGACCCGTGGCATACAGGTGATACTGAAGAACAATAAACTAACGTTAAATTTTCACGTGATTGTTTCCTATGGTGTCAGCATTATTGCCGTGGCGGACAATTTGATTGACAGTGTCAAATATAAGGTAGAAGAGTTTACCGGAATAGAAGTGGAAAAAATCAACATCTTCGTTGAAGATGTGAAAGTAATTGACTAAGGGAGGACGTAAGGTGGCTTCAAACAGTATGGATGCTAAGATGGTTGCAAAAATGTTCTTGGCAGGAGCAAAGAATCTTGAGAGTAAAAAAGAATGGATTAATGAGTTGAATGTATTTCCGGTGCCGGATGGAGATACCGGTACGAATATGACGTTGACAATTATGTCTGCGGCGAAAGAGGTTTCCGTATTACATGATATGGGAACGATTGATATGCCTTCTCTTTGCAAGGCGATTTCTTCCGGTTCCCTGCGCGGTGCAAGGGGAAACTCAGGAGTTATTTTATCACAGCTTTTCAGAGGATTTACAAAGGGAATCAAAGCGCATCAGGAAATAACGGTTCCGGTGCTGGCAGATGCTTTTGAAAATGCTGTGGAAACGGCATACAAAGCAGTTATGAAGCCGAAAGAAGGTACAATTTTAACCGTAGCAAAAGGCGGCGCTGAAAAAGCAAGGGAACTGGCTGATGCCGGAGTGGAAGACCTTGCGGATTTTCTGGGACAGATTATCCGTCATGCGGATGAAGTGTTAAACCAGACGCCGGAGATGCTTCCGGTATTAAAACAGGCAGGTGTTGTGGATTCCGGCGGCCAGGGGCTGATGCAGGTTTTAAAAGGCGCTTATGACGCATTTCTTGGCAAGGAATTGGATTTGACGATATCCGGTGTACAGAGTTCTCCTATGCAGAGATTCTCCCCCAATCTTGAGGCGCAGGCAAATGCGGATATTAAATTTGGGTATTGTACGGAATTTATCATTATGCTGAATAAAGTGTTTAATATTAAAATGGAGATGGATTTTAAGGAATATCTGGAATCCATCGGTGATTCCATAGTGGTCGTGGCTGATGATGATGTGGTAAAAGTGCATGTACATACCAATGACCCGGGGCTTGCTATTCAAAAGGCATTGAAGTACGGCGCACTTTCCAATATGAAAATAGATAATATGAGACTGGAACATCAGGAAAAGCTCTTTAAGATGTCGGGCAAAACCGATACCGTAACAGAGGTTCCCCAGACAAGTACAAGTGCAGAGGAGCCGAAGAAAGAAACCGGCTTTATTGCAGTTTCTGTCGGGGATGGCATCAATGAGATTTTAACAGGACTTGGTGTGGATTATATTATTGAGGGCGGACAGACGATGAATCCGAGTACGGAGGATATGCTGCAGGCGATTGAAAAAGTCAATGCGGACAATATCTTCATTCTTCCTAACAATAAGAATATTATTATGGCTGCGAATCAGGCACAGACATTAGTGGAAGATAAAAATATTGTTGTGATTCCCACGAAAACAGTGCCACAGGGAATTACGGCGGTTATCAATTACGTTCCGGATTTGCCCATTGAGGAAAATACGGAAACCATGACAGAGGAAATTAAAAATGTGCATACAGGACAGGTTACTTATGCTGTAAGAGACACGACGATTGATGATAAGGAAATCAAACAGGGTGATTTTATGGGTATCGGTGATGACGGAATTTTGTCCGTAGGCAGCGACATGAAAGATGTTACACTTAAGATGATTGACGAAATGATGTCTGAGAACATGGAACTTATCAGTATCTATTACGGCGCGGATGTGACAAGGGAGGATGCGGAAGGCATTCGTGAGGAAGTAGAGAAAAAATATGGAAGCTGTGATATTGAACTGCAGTACGGCGGACAGCCTATTTATTACTATATTGTCTCTGTGGAATAAGGTTAAAGATTACGTATGGACATCATTGCATTAAAGGGAATCGGAGAAAAGACAGCAAAACTTTTTTCTAAACTTGGCATTACGCAGGCGGAGGAATTACTGCATTATTATCCCAAGGATTATGAGCAGTTTGAGCCGCCTGTGGCAATTGCAAAAGCGGCGGTGGGAGAGCGTGTTGCCATCCGCGGCGTAATTACCGGAAATATGTCAGTAAAGCATATAAGAAATTTAAGTATTTTGAATTTTACGGTGCAGGATGCTTCCGGTACGATACAGATGACCTATTTTAATATGCCTTATTTGAAAAACACGCTAAAAAAAGGAACATTTTATATTTTACGGGGACTGCTCCAGCAAAAAGGGAATAAGTTTGTGATGGAACAGGCAAAAACTTATAAACCGGAAGAGTATGAGGCGATGACAAACCGTTTACTGCCAAAGTATATGCTGACAAAAGGTTTGAGCAATCATGCGGTGACTAAGGCAGTGACACAGGCTTTTTCGGTGTGTGTGCCGGAAGAGGAATTTTTACCGGCGTCTATTATAAAAAAATATCAGTTCATGTCACGCCGGGACGCCGTGTATCATATGCACTTTCCGGCAGATAAAGAAATTCTGATACAGGCAAGAAAACGGCTTGTTTTTGATGAATTCTTTTTGTTTATTATGATGCTTCGCAGGATGAAGTCAGGTCAACATGCACAGCCTAACCAATACCGCATGATAGAAGTTGCCGATACAAAGAGACTGATAGAATCGCTGCCATATAGTCTGACAAGCGCACAGCAGAAAGTGTGGGCGGAAATTCAGTCAGATTTATGCGGTGATACGGTTATGAACAGATTGATTCAGGGAGATGTCGGCTCCGGAAAGACTATCCTTGCTTTTCTGGCACTGCTTATGTGTGCGGCAAACGGTGCGCAGGGCGCTATGATGGCACCTACGGAAGTATTGGCAAAACAGCATTTTGATGCACTTATGAAGTTAAAAGAACAGTATGGACTTCGGATAAATCCGGTTTTACTGACCGGTTCTACAACGGCAAAAGACAGAAAAGTCATATATGCGCAGATAGAAAGCGGCGAAGCCGATGTGATTATCGGTACGCATGCGCTTATTCAGGATAAGGTGATATATCATAAGCTGGCGCTGGTCATTACGGACGAACAGCATCGTTTCGGTGTCAGACAGCGGGAAACGCTTGCCGGAAAAGGCAGTGCGGTTCATGTGCTTGTGATGAGCGCTACACCGATACCACGGACGTTAGCGATTATTTTATATGGGGATTTACACATTTCCGTTTTGGATGAATTACCGGCAGACAGGCTGCCGATTAAAAACTGCGTTGTGGGGACGTCCTACCGTGATACGGCATACCGTTTTATCGAAAAGGAAGTAGCTGCGGGCAGACAGGCATATATTATCTGTCCAATGGTGGAAGAAGGAGAGATGGATGAACTGGAGGATGTTGTTTCTTATACGGCTAAGCTAAGGGCAGTTTTCCCGTCATCCATTCAGGTTGCTTCTTTACACGGAAAAATGAAACCTGCGGAAAAAAATCGGATTATGGAGCAGTTTGAAGCACATCATATTGATGTGTTGGTATCTACGACTGTTATTGAGGTTGGTATTAATGTGCCGAATGCGACCGTCATGATGGTAGAAAATGCGGAGCGTTTCGGACTTGCCGGACTGCATCAGCTGCGCGGACGTGTAGGACGCGGAGAATATCAGTCTTACTGCATTTTCATCAGTACTTCGGAAAATAA
The DNA here is from genome assembly GCA_947175285.1 of uncultured Lachnospiraceae bacterium. Next base: position 3,414 of record CAMWMM010000167.1, on the reverse strand, counting down.
GGAAACCATGGAGCGTTTGCAGATTTTGAATCATTCCAATGACGGTTTCTATATATCAAGTCAGGATTTAAAAATGCGCGGACCGGGTGATTTATTCGGTATCAGACAGAGCGGAATATTATCGTTTACATTAGGAGATATTTATACGGATGCTGCCGTGTTACAGCAGGCAAGTGAGGAAGCGGATGCAATTTCCTTATGTGACCCGGAATTAGAGGATGAAATACATAGACAGCTTAGGACTGTTTTGGAAAAGTCGGCTGAAAATACGATTGATTTTAGGACAATATAAAGTGATGGGGGGACCACAATATGTCAAAAGTTGCAATTGTTACTGACAGTAACAGCGGAATTACACAGAATGAGGCAAAAAGGATGGGGATTTCTGTTTTGCCGATGCCGTTTATGATTGATGAAGAAACATATTATGAGGATATCACATTGTCTCAGGCGGAATTTTATGAAAAACTGGCTGCAGGAGCGAATGTTGTGACAAGCCAGCCGACACCGGAAGCGGTCTTGAATTTGTGGGATGAATTACTAAAAGAATATGAAGAAATTGTGCATATTCCTATGTCCAGCGGTTTGAGCGGTTCCTGTCAGAGCGCTCTCATGCTTTCAGCGGATTATGAGGGTAAGGTGCAGGTTGTTAACAACCAACGGATTTCCATTACCCAAAGACAGTCTGTATTAGATGCACTTGCACTGGTTGAGCAGGGAAAAAACGCTGTCGAAATCAAAGATATTCTGGAAAAGGATAAATTTAATTCCAGTATTTATATTATGTTGGATACACTTTTTTATCTGAAAAAGGGCGGAAGAATTACACCGGCAGCGGCAGCGCTTGGTACGATTTTAAAATTGAAGCCTGTTTTACAAATTCAGGGAGAAAAACTGGATGCATTTGCCAAAGCACGTACTGTGTCGCAGGGCAAATCCATTATGATAAATGCTATCCGAAATGATATGAATAATCGATTTGGCGGCGACAGTCCGGATAATATCGAGTTAATGATGGCATATACGTATGATTTGGAGGCAGCCAATCAGTTTAAGGCGGAAGGGCAGGAGGCATTTCCGGGTTATAATATTCATATGGACCCTTTGTCATTAAGCGTGTCATGTCATATAGGCCCCGGTTCTCTGGCAGTTGCGTGCTGCAAAAAGCTGAGCACTGACATGCTCAGCTAAAAGAATGCAAAGCATTCTTTGTGATTTATATAGAATATGCAGAAAGGCAGAAGACACCAAATGGATGAAAATATTGCAAAAGCAGGAGAGTATGTGCAAAAACTTGGCAGCAAACTTGGACGAAAACCGCTTTGCTGCGTAACCACTTTTGGCTGTCAGATGAACGCCAGAGACTCCGAAAAGCTTGCCGGAATTTTGCTTGAGGTCGGTTATGAAATGACTGATTCGGAAGAAGCAGCGGATTTCGTTATCTACAACACCTGCACAGTCAGAGATAATGCAAACCAGAGAGTTTACGGAAGACTTGGTTATCTTGGCAGTATGAAAAAGAAAAATCCCCATTTAAAAATTGCCTTATGCGGCTGTATGATGCAGGAACCGACCGTGATTGAAAAAATAAAGAAAAGTTATCGTTTTGTAGATTTGGTTTTTGGTACTCACAATATTTTCAATTTTGCTAAACTTCTTGTGACAATGTTTGAAAATGAAGGGATGACAATAGATATCTGGCAGGAAACGGATAAAATCGTGGAAGATTTACCCGTCAGCCGGAAATATTCCTACAAATCCGGCATTAATATCATGTTTGGCTGTAATAATTTCTGCAGCTACTGTATTGTACCTTATGTCAGAGGGCGGGAGCGAAGCAGAGAACCGAAGGAAATTATAAAGGAAATTGAAAAACTGGCGGCAGACGGCGTGGTAGAAGTCATGCTGCTTGGACAGAATGTTAATTCTTATGGCAGAAATCTGGATCATCCGATGAGTTTTGCACAGTTATTACAGGAAATAGAGAAAATAGATGGGATTAGAAGAATCCGTTTCATGACTTCCCACCCAAAAGATTTATCAGATGAATTGATTGAGGTCATGAAAAATTCCCGTAAGATATGCAGACACCTGCATCTGCCTCTGCAGTCAGGCTCTGACAGAATTTTGCAGGCAATGAACAGGCGGTATACAAAAGCACAGTATCTTGCGCTTGTGGCAAAAATCAAAGAGGCTATTCCCGATATAGCCATTACAACTGACATTATTGTAGGATTTCCCGGCGAAACGGCGCAGGATGTGGAAGAAACGATAGACGTTGTGAAAAAAGCAGAATACGACAATGCCTTTACGTTTATTTATTCCAAAAGAACCGGTACACCTGCTGCGGCGATGGAAAATCAGGTTTCGGAAGAACTGGTAAAGGAAAATTTTGATAAACTGCTTTCCGTTGTTCAGCAAACGGCAAAAAAGAGAGCGCTTACCATGCAGGGAAAAATAATGGAGGCGCTTGTGGAAGAAATAAACGAGCAGGATTCTTCGCTCGTTACGGGCAGACTCTCGAATAACATGCTCGTGCATTTCCCAGGAGATGCTTCATACATAGGCAGACTGATGATGGTTTCTTTGGATGAATGCCATGGGTTTTATTATACCGGGCATGTTGTCGAAAGCAAATAAGAGATACAAAAATAAGAGAAAGACGGTACGAAACATGGCAGAATTAACTCCCATGATGCAGCAATATATGGAAACAAAAAAAGAATACCCAGATTGTATTCTTTTTTATCGTCTCGGCGATTTCTATGAGATGTTTTTTGAAGATGCGCAGATTGCTTCAAAAGAACTGGAAATTACATTGACGGGAAGAAGCTGCGGACAGGATGAACGCGCGCCGATGTGCGGAGTTCCTTATCACGCCGTAGACGGATATTTAAGCAGGCTGGTGGCAAAAGGTTATAAGGTCGCTATCTGTGAACAGATGGAGGATCCGAGGCTGGTAAAAGGGCTTGTAAAGCGGGAAGTAACAAGAATTGTAACACCGGGCACAAATTTAGACATTCAGGCAATCGATGATTCCAGAAACAATTATCTTCTCTGCGTTGCTTATCTGCCGGAGAAAATTGGCATTTCCGTCGCTGACGTTACAACGGGCGATTATTACCTGACAGAAGTGGAAGATATCCGTAAACTGCAGGATGAAATCAACAAATATGCACCATCCGAGATTATCTGCAACGAAGCGTTTCTTGTCAGCGGATTTAACATTGAAGAGATGAAAAACCGCTTTGGAACGGCACTTTATTCGCTGCCGAATCATTATTTTGATGAAGATATCTGCCGGAAATGTTTGTTGAAACATTTTCATGTGACTTCTCTGCTTGGTCTGGGCATTGAAGAATTTCAGGTTGGTCTGCTCGCTTCCGGTGCGCTGCTGCAATATCTGTATGAGAC
>CAMWMM010000166.1 GCA_947175285.1 uncultured Lachnospiraceae bacterium | reverse complement strand
CTTTAAAAGAACGTCTGGAATCCAAGCAGGAAAAAATGGAGCAGTCAAAAGCCCGTATTTTGCGGGAAGCCAATGAAGAGGCAAGACAGATATTACAAAATGCCAAAGACATTGCCGACGAAACGATTCGTACTTTCCAGAAAGCGGGCGCCGATTCTTCCATGAAAGATTTGGAAAAATCCCGTCAGAAAGTAAGGGATAAAATTTCCGAAAAAAATGCTAAGCTTTCCTCCCATTCTTCGGAGAAGCCGACGCATAAGTTATTAAAACCGGAACAAATAAAACCGGGCGACCGAGTAAAAGTTGTTTCTATGGGTTTAACCGGTATCGTAAATTCCCGTCCCGACAGGAACGGAAAACTCTTCGTACAATGCGGTATCATCCATTCTCAGGTATCCCTGAACGATTTGGTGCTGTTAGAAGAAGAAACGGTATCGACCTCCGGCAGAATGCAGCGAACCAACTCCGGCAAACTGAAAATGTCCAAATCCTATTCTATTTCAACGGAAATCAATCTTCTCGGCAAAACGGTGGATGAAGCGATTTCCGAATTGGATAAATATCTGGATGATGCCTGTCTTGCACATCTGCCGAGCGTCCGTATTGTTCACGGAAAAGGAACCGGTGCTTTGCGCAAGGCAGTGCATGACTATTTACGGCGTTGTAAATATGTCAAAAATTACAGACTTGGTGAATACGGCGAAGGAGATGCAGGCGTTACAATTGCAGAATTCTAAAAAAAAGGTCGGGCTTTTGTTATATTAGACAGAAAGGTAAATGAAAAATGGTAAACAGACAAAAAATATTGATTGTGGATGATGATAACAACATTGCGGAATTGATTTCTCTTTATTTAACAAAAGAATGTTTTGAAACCATGATTGTCAATGACGGAGAATCCGCTCTGACGGCAGTAGAAAGTTTTGAACCGAATCTGATGCTTCTTGATTTAATGCTGCCCGGCATCGACGGTTATCAGGTCTGCCGCGAAATCCGCACCAAATCTTCTCTGCCCATTATTATGCTTTCCGCCAAAGGTGAAGTATTTGACAAGGTGTTAGGATTGGAGCTTGGCGCTGATGACTATATGGAAAAGCCTTTTGACTCGAAAGAACTGGTTGCCAGAGTAAAAGCAGTTCTCCGCCGTTATAAACCTGCGGTTCCCACACAGGAATCTTCCGATATCAAGTGTGTGGAATATCCTGACCTTATTATTAATCAGACGAACTATTCTGTTATTTATATGGGCAAAACAGTTGAAATGCCGCCAAAAGAACTGGAACTGCTTTATTTTCTTGCAGCTTCTCCGAACCATGTTTTTTCAAGGGAGCAGCTTCTCGACCAGATTTGGGGCTACGAATATATCGGAGATACCCGTACGGTAGATGTCCATATCAAACGTCTTCGCGAAAAAATTAACGACCATGAGAAATGGAGAATTTCTACGGTCTGGGGCATCGGCTATAAATTTGAGACCAGAGTATGACGAACGGTAAGGTAGTGTCGTTATGAGAAAAACATTATATTTAAAATTTATACTGGCTTATTTTATCTTCGGCTTCTTCGGATTTGTTGTCATTGCCACTTTTGTGTCCAGTATGACTCTTGATAATCTGAAAAAAGAAAAAGCGGATATGCTGTATCGTGAGGCAACGTTAATAGCCAATACGTATGCTTCCGATTTGTATAACAGCGAAACAACCCTCGAAGCGGTAAAAAGCGAACTGGATGCACTGGATACGTATCTGAATGCTACTATCTGGATTATCAACCCCTCCGGGCGTATGGTTTTGGATTCCTCCGCTCCAATGGATGTGGAAAATGAAGTAGTAATTGAAAACTTTGACCCGACGATTACTGAAGGCTCTTACTATATCATCGGCGATTTCTTCGGCACCTATACGGAAGATATGCTAAGCGTGTTTGCTCCGATTACTTCTGATTTTAAGGTAAAAGGTTATGTTGTCATTCACAGTGCCATGAGCGATATTCAGGCATCAACTGACAGCCTGTTGAATATTTCTTACATTACATTAATTATTCTGTTTTTATTATCTTTGATTATTTTGATATTCTTTACGGAAATGGTATATGTTCCGCTGCGTAAAATTACGGAAGCGACCGAACACTACGCAAACGGCAACATGCACTATGAATTTTCCGTAGAAAGCGGGGATGAAATCGGCTATCTGGCTGCTACGCTTTCTTACATGGCAAGCGAAATTGCCCGTTCCGAAGACGACCAGAAAAAATTTGTCGCAAATGTTTCCCACGATTTCCGTTCTCCTTTAACCTCTATCAGAGGCTATCTGGAAGCAATGTTGGACGGCACTATTCCGCCTGAACAGCATGAAAAATATTTATCCATTGTTTTAAATGAAACGGAGCGTTTGACCAAACTTACAAACAGTCTTTTGACTTTAAACAATCTGAATACAAAAGGAATGCTTTTAGACAGAACGGACTTTGACATCAATACCACGATTCGTAATGTAGCCGCTTCTTTTGAAGGAACATGCCGGGAGAAAAAAATTGCGATTGAGCTTATCCTGACCGGAGAGGAAATGTATGTGACTGCCGATATGGGAAAAATCCAGCAGGTTTTGTATAACTTATTGGATAATGCTATTAAGTTCAGTCATCACGACTCTGTCATCAAACTGGAAACAACCGAAAAACACAATAAAATTTTTGTCAGTGTTAAAGATTCCGGCATCGGTATTCCGAAAGATAATCTGAAACTTATCTGGGACCGTTTTTACAAATCGGATTTATCCCGCGGAAAAGACAAAAAAGGGACCGGTCTTGGTCTCTCTATTACAAAAGAAATCATCCAGTCCCATGGTGAACATATTAATGTTATCAGCACAGAAGGCGTTGGTACGGAGTTCATATTCTCCCTGCCCAAATCAGATATAGAAGATGAAGATTAATCTTGCCAATGCAGTCTATGTAGTTCTCCCTCTGTCTGCATATTCTGAAATCCGTTCTGACGAAGCGCCTCGTAAAGAACAATCGCGGCAGCATTGGAAAGATTGAGGGAACGGATTTCATCAAGCATCGGAATCCTGATGCAGTACGGTTCATTTTCCACCAGAATTTCTTCCGGTATGCCGCCGCTTTCCTTTCCGAACATAATAAAATCGTCCATGCCGTAGGAAACTTCGGTATATACCCTCTTCGCTTTTGTCGTCGCCATCCATACTTTTGCGCCGGGATGCTTTTCCAAAAACTCACGGTAATTCATATACCTTGTCACGTCAAGATGTTCCCAGTAATCCATACCTGCCCGTTTAATCGATTTCTCATCCAGCCGGAATCCAAGCGGCTCAATGAGATGCAGGCTTGTCCCTGTCGCTACACAGGTTCTTCCGATATTACCCGTATTCGCAGGGATTTCCGGCTGATGTAAAATAATGTGCATATTAATCTCCGTTCTTCCTTAATCTGCCTATAAACTCTGAGAGTCTTCCCATTGCAATTTTCAGATTTTCCAAAGAAGACGCATAGGAAATACGCAGGAAACCTTCTCCGCAGTCACCAAATGCCGTACCGGGAACAATCGCTACTTTTTCTTCCTTTAAAAATCTGGTAGCAAATTCCTCACTTGATAATCCAAACTCTTTAATGCAGGGGAACACATAGAATGCGCCAAAAGGTTCAAAGCATTCTAATCCCATTTCCTTAAAAGCATGCATCAAATATCTGCGTCTCTGATTGTAGGATTCTCTCATCTGTTCCACATCTTCATCACCGTTGCGCAATGCCTCAACAGCCGCATACTGGCTTGTAGTCGGCGCACACATTATCGCAAACTGATGAATCTTTAACATCTGCGCTATAATTTCTTTCGGACCGCAGGCATAACCAAGTCTCCAGCCTGTCATGGCATATGCTTTGGAGAATCCGTTAATTAAAATCGTCCGCTCCTGCATACCGGGAATCTCTACAATGGATACATGTTTGTCCTTATAGGTAAGTTCGGAGTAAATTTCATCGGATATCACAAACAAGTCATGCTTGATAATAACTTCCGCAATTTCCTCCAAATTCTTTTTTTCCATAATCGCGCCTGTCGGATTATTCGGGAACGGTAAAATCACAATCTTTGTTTTATCCGTAATTGCGTCTTCCAGTTCTTTTGCCGTCAGCCGGAATTCATTCTCCGCCTTCAGCTCTATAATCACGGGAACGCCATCTGCCAGTATGGCACACGGCTCATAAGAAACATAGCTGGGCTGCGGTATTAACACTTCCTCGCCGGGATTTAACATGGCACGCAGGGCAAGGTCGATTGCTTCGGAACCTCCAACTGTAATAAATATTTCATTCTGCGGATTATATGTAACATCCTGTTTTCTTTTTAAATACGATGCTACTTCCTCTTTCAGTTCCTTTAATCCTGCGTTGGAAGTATAAAAAGTACGTCCCTTTTCCAAAGAGTAAATACCCTCGTCCCTGATATGCCAGGGCGTATCGAAATCCGGCTCACCAACGCTCAAGGAAATGACATCATCCATTTCCTGAACGATATCAAAAAATTTTCGAATGCCGGAAGGTTTTATTCCTACTATTTTATCTGCTAACGGATTTCTCATGGTGTCACCTTCTCTCTTGTATCTTCATATTTCTTTTCTAAGATGGTTCCATGATCTTTATATTTTTTCAAAATGAAATGTGTCGCCGTACTAAGCACGGTATCTAATGTGGACAGTTTATCCGAAACAAATCTGGAAATCTCTTTCAGGGATTTCCCTTCTAAAGTAACAAGCAAATCATATCCTCCGGAAATCAAATAAACGGAAGTAACCTCAGGATATTTATAAATGCGCTCCGCAATATTATCAAATCCCTGACCCCGCTGCGGCGTTACTCTTACTTCAATTAATGCCGTTACTTTTTCAATCGAGGTTTTCTCCCAGTCAATCAGCGTATGATAACCGCATATAATCCCCTCGTTTTCCATTGCCGCAAGTTCATTGACAATATCAATTTCTTCCACACCCATGATAACCGCAAGTTCTTTCGTATCAATACGGCTGTTCTTTTCAATTACTGATAATAATTTTTCTCTCATATTTATCCCTCATTCCTTTCCTCTTCCAATGCTTTTATTTGGTCTTTCTTTGGCGGTTCCAAAAACCGTCTTTCCTCTTCGTTAAAAAGGATTCTGTCATTGCCCGCAGTTGTCTTTCCGACAATCACTGCCGGAATCCCTTTTTTCTCCAAAGAAGCAACAATCCCGATGCCGTCCCACGCAGTCATTAATAGACTGCCGCCAGATATCAGCTCATATGGATTTAAATCATAAAATTCACATATTTCTACCGTTTCCTGCCTAAGCGGCAGTTTTTTCAAATCGATTTCCAGTCCAACGCCCGCTTTCTGTGCCAGTTCCCACAACGCGGCGAAAATACCGCCCTGCGAAACATCATGCATACCGCAAACGCCGGACTCCCCGGCGGTGGCGGCCTCCGGTATAACGGAGAGGAATTTCTCAAAAGCCGCTGCCTCGTCTATCATTTTAGCAGGATATCTTGTCAGCAGTTCCTCTCTATGTTCTTTGGCAATCCTGACCGTTCCCTCCAGTCCAATCCATTTACTAATAATCACATCCTGACCGGGTTTTACGGCACATTCATTGCCTTCATTCCGTTTTTTCCGCTTTCCAATCCCTGTTACGGTAAGCACCGGCATTTGGACGATTCCGGTTACTTCCGTATGTCCTCCAATCACCTGTATATGATAACGTGAGCATATTTCTTCCGCCTGTTTCATCATATCCTGCAATGCCTTTTCTTCCGTGTCCTTCGGAAGCATCATTGCAATCATAACGGCTATCGGTTCTGCTCTCATAACCGCTATATTATTCAATGCTTTATGAAGTCCATAAGTACATACATCCTCTATCGGTGCACTGACGGGATTTGTAGAAAAAACAGTTTCCTCATCATCACCAAACGATAAAACGGCGCAGTCTGTTCCTATCCCTGCGCCGCATATTACTTCTTCTCTTTTGGTCTTTATCCGCCTTAAAATGGAACGTATTAATACATTTTCTGATACTTTTCCGCTTTTCATCATGATATATCGCCTGTTACTTTCTTATGGTGCGCATACCTATTCTTACCAAGACTTATTATGGTGCTGGCGCCTCTTCCGCCGCTTCTGCAGCAGCATTCGCTGCCGCCTGATAGCTTCCTGCAACTGCTTTTACCTGATCGATACTGTTGGTGGCAATCGCCGCCATGATATTGTTATATGCTTCCGGGTCGGGCGTCGAAATTCCCACGGTTGCGCTTCTGGGCGCTTTCATATAGGAACTGCTGTTTATCTGTTCCCTGCTGACTTCTACGCCATCCACTTTTACAACTTTCCATAACTCTGCCCTATATCCGATATGCGCCGACTGCACGGAACAATATCCTAACGGCAGGGAAGCATCCGGATAAATAACCTCTTCCTCCGGCACAGTTCTTTCCAGAACAACACTCTCATATACAACCTCTCTGTTGCTCTCTCTTGTCTCCACTCCATAAATCGTAAATGTAATCTTCTTCTCCGGTGTTGTAAAACCTTCAATATAAATAGGATATTCCATGTTATTTACAAACTTAAAATCTTTGCCGGAAGATTCCGCAATCGCCGCATCGGCGGACGGATCAACATAAGTAACAATCATGGAATGATTATGTCTCTCCGTTACTTCCAGTTCAGCCTGTAAAACAGCATTATATAAAGTGGTGGAAACCTGACAGATACCGCCGCCCAGACTATCCACTACCCGGCCGTTTAAATATGAACCCGCCATATAATATCCGTTTGCCTCCGTAAAGGGGGCAACCGCCTCATAAGCGGAAAACTCATCTCCCGGATATAACAGACATCCGTTAATCAAATTTGCACCATTTGCCACATTCGCACTTCTGGAAGAACCGGAAGTGGAATAACTGGTTGTAAAAGTGCCGAGAACATCCGTTACTTTGGAAAGTTCCTCCACACTTCCGCGCGGTTCCTGAACAGCAACAACCAAATCAATATCGCAGGCATCACCATTCCAGTTATTAACAAGATAATCATATGCAGCATCCGCAGAAGCATCGGGATCAATCGCAACACCGGTCTGTCCTTCCGTAATTTGAAAAGCATCGTCTACCCTCGTCATTACGGCGTCAACCGCATCCTGGTTATATTGTGCGCCTTGCTCTTCCACCAAAGATTTAATTGCATTTTTATCAAAATCATATGTAACTTCATAAACCTTATTTTCGTATTCCAAATCCTTCAATGCTTTATAGCACTGTACAATATTACCATCTTTCCCGAGGCTTGCCGCCTCATCTATAATCTCCGGATTACTCCATTTCAGTCCGCAGTCTGACGCCGTGACAGTAATCACTTGTCCCTCTTCCGCATGCAGAGTAATCTCCGTATCCGCAAAAGAATCCACATAATCCTGCACCGCCTTTTTAGCTTCGGAAACAGTCATTCCTGCCAAATTAATATCATTCACAAAAATTCCGGATTCAATTTTTTCCTCTTCATTAGCATACGCTGTCATACACAGGGAAAAATCTCCTATGGAAAGATTTCCGACACAAAGAAATCCGACACATAAGGCAACTGTAGTTGTCAGTTTTTTCCATACCTTTTTCATAATATTTCTTCCTCTCCCACTGCATTGCTTCCTATTAAAAAATATGTTACACTTAGGTAGTTACACTGCCACACTCAATAAGAGCGGCACTACCATTGCCAGAATCAGTATAATAATAATGACAGCCGATATTATCCGTCTTGATTTTTTATTATGCCACGAAAACATAAGGCAAAACCTCCCTGCTTACTGAAAGGATATTATATATGAAATTCCCTCTTTTTGCAAGTTTTATCATCTTTATTATATGGTTTACTATTCAACTTGCCAGACGCGAGAACAAGGATAACGCCATAAAACAATCTTTCTGGGAAAAGGAGCGCCGGGCTAACAACACAAGACGCCAGCCTCTTGACGACCTTCCCTATATCAGAATTTCATACGAAAGTCTTTTTCTGCATCTTTTACCGGACAATGAACGCGCTGATGAATATAGAGAAATCTTTCATTCGCTGAGCGAATCCCAGATTGTAAATTTTACAGGCATTACCAACACCGATTTAAAATTAAAATATGGCGCACCTAATATCGACCTGCTGACTCACTATGACCAGAACTTTACGCTCCTTGCCAGAACATTGCAGCAGTGGGCTTCCCTCTTGTACGAAAACGGATATACAAAAGAAGCACGGGAAATTCTGGAAATGGCAGTCTCCATAAAAACAGATGTAAGCGGATCCTATAGACTTCTTTGCAAAATTTACCGGGAAGAAAATACCCCTGAAAAAATAAAGGAACTCTATCCGGCTGCCGAATCTTTAAACTCCCTTATGAAAAATACTATCGTCCGTATTCTGCAAGAATCTGAGCCATAATACGGCTTGCTTCGCTGCGGGTAAGCTTATCCACCTGATACTCTATAGCTATTTTATGCCTGTCTATCAATTTATATAACTGCTCTTTTTGCGGTATCGTAATCGGCGTATCGCGTTTTGCCTGATACAAAAGAGGAACAGGTGCAAAGTCCTCCTCATGCCCCTCATAAAAAAGCTCTGTTAATTTTCCATATAAAACGGAAGTCGCCTGCGCATCGGCAAACGCTCTGTGCGCATTGTGCGCAATTCCGAAATATCTGCACAAAGCCCCAAGACTTCTGCTTTCCAACTCCGGTAAAAATTTTCTTGCCAACCTTAATGTATCAATCCCGCTTTTTTCAAACTTAAAATTTTGATTGACCGCTGCTTTTTTTACAAAAGAATAATCAAATAGAACAGCATGTCCAAGAAGAATATCTTCACCAATAAAATCAAGCAGTTTGGGTAAAACCTCCGCTATGTCCGGCGCGTCCGCAAGCTGCTCATCGCAAATACCCGTCAACTCGACAATACGTTCCTCCAATGCTCTCCCCGGATTTACCAAAGTTTCCATTCGGTCGGTTATTTCTCCTGCCCTTACTTTGACAGCCCCGATTTCGATTATTTTATCTGTCTTGGGATTTAATCCCGTTGTCTCTAAATCCAGACACACATATGAGTCAACCATCATCTCTCTCCGTTTTCGGTCAATGCTTTTTTTACCCCTTATGCCGCTTCTGATAATCCGCGCAATGTTCCTGTAAAAAACACTCTTCACACTTCGGCGTGGGCGCTTTACAAATCTGACGACCCAGTGTAATAATCTGGATATTCCATAAAATCCAATGGTCTTTCGGC
>CAMWMM010000165.1 GCA_947175285.1 uncultured Lachnospiraceae bacterium | reverse complement strand
GCTCCAGACGTTCTTCACGCAGCCACTGGTGAATTTGATTCGTAGAAACATCGCATGCTTCTGCTACCTGCGGAATGGATGCATGGCGGTTATCCTGAATATATTTCTTTACTTCCTGAAACTTTTCCTCCAGTTTCTCTCTGCACTGCATACAAATCGGCGGTCCTGACACATAGTTAAAAATCTTACCACATTTCTTACAATTTCGTACATTCATAGCATTTCCTCCAATCATATTCCATTTCCTATAGCCAATGCTGCAAAATAAATATGCTTAATACCTGCCTGACGCAGCTCGTACGCCATAGCATCGATTGTACTTCCTGTCGTATAAATATCATCAATAATTACAATCGTAATTAATTTTACATCATTATGACAGATTTTAAAAGCCTTTTTCAAATTATTTTGTCTTTCTCCGACAGGTAATTCTTTCATGGGCACGGTTTTTCGTACTCTTTTGATTAGTTTTGTCTCTACCGGAATATTTAAAATCCGGCCAAGTTCTTTTGCAAGCACCTCTGCCTGATTATATCCTCTCACATATTTTTTAGAGGAATGAATCGGAACCGGCACTAAAGCATCCGGATGTAAAGATAAAATCTTTTCTCCTAAAACACATGCCATCCTCTGTGCATAATATGCCGCATATTCCTGTCTTCCCTGATACTTAAAACGGTATATGGAATCTGCTACACTCGGGTAGGAAAAAAGCGCCATTCCTCTCTCATATTTATGCTCTTTATGTGCGCAGTCATGACAAAAAAGCGCTCTTTTATCTCTCAATTCTTTTCCGCATTTCTGACAATACGGTGCTTTCACATATTTAATTTTTCTCGAACATTCCTCACAGATAAGGCTGCCGAACGGCTTTACCGCCTTATCACAGACAGGACATCTTCTTGGATAGACCAAATCCAGAAGCATCCCATAGAAAAACTTGAACGGATTTTTCATTTAATACTCCTATTAGAATTCAATTGCTCCGAATAATTCTTTCACTCTTTCCGACAGACCGGTATAACGCCGGTTTTGATAATTGTTGTCAACCATCTCCTGTACGGTCGTACTGCTCCCCAAAATCGTTACACAACTTCTTGCTCTTGTAACACCCGTATAGAGCAGGTTTCTGTTAAAGAGCATCCGCGGTCCGGACAAGAGCGGCATAATCACTGCAGGGTACTCGCTTCCCTGCGATTTATGTATCGTGACCGCATAAGCAAGCTCTATTTCGTCCAATTGCTCAAAAGAATAGGTAACTCTTCTATGTTCATCGAACTCTATCACCATACTGCGTGAATATTCGTTAATTTCCGTAATGATGCCGATATCACCATTAAAAACACCCAGCCCTTTGTCAATCGGTATGCCGTAACGGCTTACGACTTCCCATTCCAACTGATAATTATTTTTAATCTGCATGACTTTATCTTTTTCCCGAAACAGGATGTCGCCGTTTGTATATTCTTTTTTCTCTTCTGACGGCGGATTCAGGTATTTTTGCAGAATGCCATTGAGAGTCTCCACACCGAGCCTGCCTTTACGCATCGGCGTCAATACCTGAATATCATAAGGCTGTGCATTAACATACGGCGGCAGCTTTTCCAGAATCAACTGTATCATATGCTTATAGATAACATCTGCATTATTTCTTTCCAAAAAGAAAAAGTCCCTGCTTTTATTATCCAATACAATATCCTGCCCGGCATGTATCCTGTGGGCATTTAAAACAATGTCGCTCTCTTTTGCCTGCCGGAAAATTTTTTCCAATACAACTACAGGAAAACATTCGCTTTTTAGCAAATCCTGTAGAACCTGTCCGGGTCCGACAGAGGGAAGCTGGTTGACATCCCCTACCATAATCAGGCGCGTTCCCACTGACACCGCTTTTAAAAGCGACTGGAACAGAAAAATATCTACCATTGACATTTCATCAATAATAATGACATCCGCCTCTAATGGATTTTCTTCATTTCGCTCAAACCGTGCCGTTTTTGTCTCCGATGAAACCGCACTGGAAAGTTCCAATAAACGATGAATTGTTCTTGCTTCATATCCTGTTGTTTCTGTCATCCGCTTCGCTGCACGTCCTGTAGGCGCCGCCAGAAAAATATCCATTTCCTCCGAAAGAAAATAACGGATAATCGTATTAATTGTCGTTGTTTTTCCTGTCCCCGGTCCGCCGGATAATATCAGAATGCCATTTTTAATACTTTCTGTTACTGCTTTCTTTTGCAAATCATCCAATTCTATTTGCAGTTCTTTTTCCAGAGTCTCTATTTTATCTAAAATCTTACGCTCCTGTGCCGGCAGATAATCTTCATCCTGTATGGAAATATTCAAATCATGCAGCATTTTAGCGCAGTTTAACTCTGCAAAATAATAAACTGCCGCGTAAACTTTCCGTTCGGTTTCCCCTGCACCGGGCATCTTAATAATGATTTTTTTATCTATTGCCATATTCTGAAGCTGCGGCTCCATAAGAGACGGTTCCAACTCCAACAGTTCTCCTGCTTTTTGCAGTAAAATGCTCTCCGGCAGATAGCAATTTCCTTCTGCACCCGCCTGCTGCAAAGTATATAACAAACCGCTTCGAATCCGATAGTCGGAATCCGTATGAAATCCTATCCTCGAAGCAATACCGTCTGCAATCCGAAACCCGATGCCGTCAATGTCCTCTGCCAGCCTATATGGATTTTCTCTCATGACACCATACAGATTCATTCCATATGTTTCATAAATACGAATTGCCAATACATTGGAAATACCATACTTTTGCAAAAAAATCATTGCGTCTCTGGCATCTTTTTTTTCATAAACCTGTAAGGCAATCTCCTTTGCTTTCCGTTCACTGATTCCTTTTACTTCCGCAAGGCGTTCCGGCTCTTCCTCAATGATGCGGAATGTATTGTCCCCGAATTTTTTCACGATTCTTGCTGCCAGAGCTTCCCCTACGCCTTTGATGGCTCCGGAGCCAAGATAACGTTCCATACTCAGCGCATCTTCCGGTGCACTCACCTGATAGCGCTCTATCTTAAACTGCTCTCCATAAACAGGATGAGCAGTATAATTACCCTCCGCCTCTATCGTTTCTCCCTGGTCTATTGTTCTGAACATGCCGACGCAGGTAATTTCTTTTTCTTCAGAAACCAGATTCAAGACCGTATATCCATTGTCCGTATTTCGATATATAATATGCTCAATATATCCCTTTATTGTCTCCGCCATATCCTGATATACAAATAGGCTGCCCGAATCAGCAGCCTACCTATCCTTTACTATTACAATCAATTAACTGATTATTTATATGCTTTCCGCACTGTAAGTTCTCTTCATCTGCTCATACAGCGTCTGCGCAAGAGAATTAGCGCCCTGTCCCTCTTCGGTCATCTGTGTAGCAATTGTCTGTATATAGGTATCTTTAAACGTATCTACCATATTACCCGCATAACCTTCTTCTTCATCATCACCCTTGAAGAGTTTAACGGATTTATCCATTTCCTTAAGAACCTGCTCCCACAAATAGGCTTCAAACTGTTTACACGCTTCCAGCAGTTCTGCATCTTCTGCGTCTGCATTCGCCACACTGTTTAATTGTTTTTCCAACGCTTTCGTTGAATCTTTATTAGAATCCACCAGATAGTTTGTAATACCTGACAATCCAGCAATATCCATGATTATCGCCTCCTTATTATTTCTCAACCCGCAAGTTTGAACTTAGTTCAAACCTGTAGATGAAAAATTTTAATTTTTCATCTTATTAACGTTTTAAGTTATTCGCTGTTTCCATCATGGAATCAGATGTTGTAATCGCTTTTGAGTTCATTTCATAAGCACGCTGAGCAACAATCAAATTTACCATTTCATCTGCTACGGAAACATTTGAACCTTCCAGATAACCCTGAATAATTCTGCTCTTCCTTACATTGTCATTTCTTGCTTCATTAATGGCATTTCCACTTGCCTCTGTTGCTGTAAGAAGCGTATCACCGTATCTTTCAAGTCCACCGGGATTACTAAACTGATAAACACCGATGCTGATGCCGATAGGCTGCGGATTATTATCTTCATCCGGATACATAATCTCTCCCTCTTGGGAAATGGAAATTCTGCTGGCAATATATGTACGATTCAGCGTAATCGGTCTGCCCGCCGTATTCAATACCGGAAGACCATCCTGATTAGTCAGCGTCATACCGCCATTTACTCCGATTGCCCAAGTGAAATCACCGTTTCTTGTATAATAAGTAATGCCGTCGTCTCCCTGTACTGCAAAGAATCCATCACCTTCAATCGCAAATGCGGTATCGCTTGATGATTCCAACAAGCTTCCCTGCGTATAAATATTATTGATAGAAGATGTCCGCACACCAAGTCCAACCTGTGATGTTGTCGGCTTCGGATCACCGTTCGCCGTCGTCGTCGTTGACTGTAATGTTTGATACAGCAAGGATTTAAACTGTGCTTTCTGAGCCTTATATCCGGCTGAATTAACGTTTGCAAGATTGTTTGCGATTGTATCCACATTTGTCTGCTGCGCATTCATACCTGTTGCGGCTGACCATAAACTTCTAACCATTTTACATTTCCTCCCTTTTACGAACTAAGAATTTTATCCTACTCTACCTGTTTGATTTACTGCCTTATCTAATGTATCATCATATGTTGTAATCACTTTCTGGTTTGCATCATACTGTCTCTGAATCGCTATCATGTTTACCATTTCCGTTACAACAGATATATTTGCCAATTCCAAATATCCCGAATAAACCTGCGTATCTGTCTCCACTGTTCTGGCGCCGTCTACCGGTTCAAAATAATTCTCACCGTATCGTTCCAGATAATCATAATCTTCAAAATCCGTTATCTGAAGCGATGCTACCAGTTCACCATCCTGATAGATATTTCCCCTTCTGTCAATACCGATATCTTCTGTCGTGTCCAGACGAATCCGTCTTCCCCTCTCTCCTAACACAAAATCTCCATCCTGTGTTACAAGATATCCCTGGGATGTCATGGTAAAGTTACCGTCTCTTGTATACTTTGTAGAAGTTTCACCTGCTTTATTAGTATACTCTATTGTAAAGAAACCATTAGATGATAATGCTAAATCCAACACATTTCCGGTTTCTTTCAGCGGTCCCTCGGAATAATCTACATAATTTTCACCAATCTTTACGCCTAACGACATGTTTCCTATCCGTTTCGGCAAATTCCCCGCCTGAGAAGTATCTTTTATTTTATAAGCAAGTACGCTGTCAAAAGACTGGCTGGTTGCCCCTTCTTTTTTAAAGCCGTTTGTGTTGGCGTTCGCCAGATTATTTGTCATGGTGTCCATTCTGTGCTGTTCATTAATCATGCCCGTATAGGCGGTGTATAAACCTTTTAGCATTTCCTCTTACTCCTCCCGATATCCCGCAAGAAATTCTACGTATTTACCTGTTCCGATTGCTACTGCCGTCATAGGGTCTTCGGCTGTCATTGTATTGATTCCTGTTTTTGCTGCAATTAAATCTTCCAGACCACGCAGTAAGCTTCCGCCTCCGGTCAGGACAATTCCTCTGTCCGCAATATCCGCTGCAAGTTCCGGCGGTGTTTTCTCCAATACGCTGTGGATAGTCTCTACAATCTGGACGGTTGTCTCATGCAAGGCCTCTTCAGTCTCCTCCGAAGATACTTTAACGGTTCGCGGCAGACCTGTTACGAGATTACGTCCCCTGACATCCATATAATCCACTTCCGGTCTCCTGAAAGCGGAACCTATTTTAATCTTTAAATCTTCAGCCGTTCTTTCACCAATTAATAAATTGTGCTTCTTACGCATATAACGCACAATCGCTTCATCAAAATCATCTCCGGCTATTTTAATAGAAGCGCTGACAACCGTGCCGCCTAACGAAATAACTGCAATATCGGATGTACCGCCGCCGATATCTACAATCATGTTTCCGCACGGTTTGGAAATATCAATTCCTGCACCGATAGCTGCTGCAATCGGTTCTTCTATAATGGATACTTCTCTGGCTCCTGCCTGATAAGTAGCATCTTCTACCGCTTTCTTTTCCACTTCCGTAACGCCGCTCGGTACACATACTGCAATACGCGGTTTCCGGAATGGCTTCTTTCCCAGAGCTTTCTGGATGAAATACTTCATCATTTTCTCTGTAACCTGATAATCGGAAATAACACCCTGACGCAGCGGTCTGACTGCCACAATATTCCCCGGTGTCCTGCCAAGCATCAATCTGGCGTCTTCCCCGATTGCTTTAATTTTATTAGTATCTCTATCAAAAGCTACAACGGACGGCTCTTTCAAAATAACGCCTTTTCCCCTGATATAAACTAAAATACTGGCCGTTCCCAAATCAATCCCAATGTCTGTGTACTGCATTTATTTTGACCCCTTTCTTCCGGTATCTATCTATATTACATAATTTCCATTTGCCATTAAACTAAACATCCAAATTAGGTAATCAAATCGAATTGCATAGTTCGCTGCATACATTATAACCTAAAGAAAGAGTTTTTCAAAGGGATTTCACAAATTTTTTATAATTTTAAGGTACAAAAACCAGAACAGCTCCATCTGTTCTGGTTTCAGCATCCATGCTTAGAGGTTATATCGGCATGTTCCCCCGTTTTCTTAACCCCTTTATTTCATTTTTTTATTTTTTCGCCTTCTCCAACATTTTCTTCACATATATTCCGGTATAAGATTCCGGATTTTCGGCAACCTTTTCCGGCGTTCCTTCTGCAATGACCGTACCGCCGCCGTCACCGCCTTCGGGTCCTAAATCGATGATATAATCCGCAGTCTTAATCACATCCAGATTGTGTTCGATAACGACAACGGTATTTCCTCCATCCGTCAGTTTATGCAGAATATCCACCAGTTTACTGACATCCGCAAAATGGAGTCCTGTTGTAGGTTCATCCAGTATATAAATCGTTTTGCCGGTGCTTCGTCTGCTGAGTTCCGTTGCAAGTTTGATTCGCTGTGCCTCACCGCCCGATAAAGTTGTGGAAGGCTGTCCTAATTTTACATAAGAAAGTCCCACGTCATATAAAGTTTCAATCTTACGGCGGATAGAAGGTACGTTCTCAAAAAACGGCAAAGCTTCTTCTACTGTCATATCCAATACATCATAGATATTTTTCCCTTTATATTTGACTTCGAGCGTTTCCCTGTTATATCGTTTCCCGCCGCAGACTTCACACGGCACATAAACATCCGGTAAAAAGTGCATTTCGATTTTAAGGATACCGTCACCGCTGCACGCCTCGCAACGGCCGCCTTTCACGTTAAAGCTGAATCTGCCTTTTTTATAGCCTCTTGCTTTGGCATCCGCCGTTGCCGCAAACAAATCCCTAATCTGGTCGAATACGCCCGTATAAGTAGCCGGATTAGAGCGGGGCGTTCTGCCGATTGGCGACTGGTCGATGGCAATCACTTTATCAAGCTGCTCTATTCCGAGAATATCCTGATGCTTGCCCGGTATCGTTCTGGCTCTGTTCAAATCCCTTGCCAGACGTTTATAAAGAATTTCATTGATAAGGGAACTTTTGCCCGAACCTGAAACGCCCGTTACACATGTCATTACACTTAAAGGAAGTTTGACATTTATTTTCTTTAAATTATTTTCCTCTGCTCCTTTTATCGTAAGATAGCCCTGCGGTTTTCTTCTGCTCTTCGGAACCATAATCTGCATTTTCCCGCTTAAATACTGCCCCGTTATGGATTCCTCCACCTGCATGATTTCTTCCGCTGTTCCCTGTGCAATTACCTCGCCGCCGTGGGAGCCTGCGCCCGGTCCGATATCCACAATATGATCCGCCGCAAGCATTGTATCTTCATCATGTTCCACGACAATAAGTGTATTTCCCATATCTTTCAGATTTTTCAACGCCGCTATCAGCTTATCATTATCCCTCTGATGCAGACCGATACTGGGTTCATCCAAAATATAGCAAACGCCGACAAGACCTGAGCCAATCTGCGTTGCCAGACGGATTCGCTGTGCTTCTCCGCCGGATAATGTTCCGGTCGCTCTTGCCAAAGACAAATATTCCAGACCGACTTCCATCAAAAACCCGACTCTCGCCCTTATTTCTTTCAAAATTTGCTTTCCTATTAACTCCTGCTGTTTTGTCAGATTCATATTTCCGATAAATTCATGCAGATTCTTAATAGAAATAGAAGTAATTTCATGTATGTTCTTATCGCATACGGTTACGGCAAGCGACTCTTTTTTCAGACGCATTCCTTTGCATTCCCTGCATGGTGTAATGCGCATGAATGTTTCATATTCCTGCTTCGTAATGTCAGAAGCGGTTTCTCTATACCTTCGTTCCACATTTTTAATCAGACCCTCGAACGCAATCGGATATACGCCCTCGCCGCGCTGCCCTTTATAATGCACATTCACTTTTCTGCCGTCTGTTCCGTAAATCAGCATATGTTGTATCGAGTCAGGCAGTTCTCCAAACGGCGTATCCAAACTAAAACCATACTCATTGGCAAGCGCCTGCAAAATAGCATTGGTAAAACTTCCGTCGCTGCCGCTTGACTGCCACCCTAAAACAGCTATCGCACCATCACGCAAGCTGAGCGTCCTATTAGGAATCATCAGTTCCGCATCAAATTCCATTTTATATCCCAACCCGAAACATTCCGGACAAGCGCCGAACGGATTGTTAAAAGAAAAACTTCTCGGTTCGATTTCTCCTATGCTGACACCGCAGTCCGGACAGGAAAAACTTTCACTGAAAGTAATCGGTTCCCCGTCAATGACATCCAAAATCAGCAGACCGTCCGTTAAAGCCAGTACACTCTCAATAGAGTCTGTCAGACGCCTTTCAATCCCCTCTTTCACAACCAGTCTGTCCACGATAATTTCAATATTGTGTTTGATATTTTTATCCAGTTTAATTTCTTCCGACAGTTCATAAAGATTACCATCCACCCGCACTCTGACATAACCGCTTTTTTTCGCTCTGTCAAACACTTTGGCATGTTCTCCTTTACGCCCTCTGACAACCGGAGCAAGCAGTTGAATTTTCGTCCCCTGCGGCATAGAAAGAATCTGGTCTGTCATCTGGTCCACGCTCTGTCTTTTGATTTCCTTTCCGCAGTTAGGACAGTGAGGAATCCCGATTCTGGCATAGAGCAGACGGAAATAATCATAGATTTCCGTAACGGTTCCCACCGTAGAACGCGGATTCCGGTTCGTTGATTTCTGGTCTATCGATATTGCCGGAGAAAGTCCCTCTATTTTCTCTACATTCGGTTTTTCCATCTGTCCTAAAAATTGTCTGGCATAAGAGGAGAGAGATTCCATAT
>CAMWMM010000164.1 GCA_947175285.1 uncultured Lachnospiraceae bacterium | reverse complement strand
AATATCCACGAGGATTTTATGAAGGGAAAAGTCACACTGATTGGCTGTCCAAAACTCGATTCTGTTGATTACAGCGAAAAACTGACAGAAATATTAAAGTATAACGATATCAAAAGCGTTACCATTCTGAGGATGGAGGTTCCTTGCTGCGGAGGCCTTGAGACAGCGGCAAAAAAAGCCTTGCAGGAGAGCGGAAAAGACATTCCATGGAATACCATAACCATATCCATTGACGGAAAAGTTCTTGATGATTAGGAAAGGAAAAATATTATGTACAAAAACATTGAAAAACAAACAAAATTACAGTTAAAAGACCAGGTAGAATATCAGTCCGGTCAGGTAGTCAGCAAAACGCTTGTGCAGAATGATAAGGTCAGCGTAACAATTTTTTCATTTGACAAGGGGGAAGAAATATCCACCCACGCCTCAGGCGGGGATGCGATGGTAACAGTTCTGGAAGGAACCGGGCGTTTTACCGTCGGAGGTGAAGTTTTTCTTCTGAATGAAGGTGAGACGCTGATTATGCCGAAAGATATTCCGCATGCCGTTTACGGCGAAGAAAAATTCAAAATGCAGCTTACTGTTTCATTCTGATTACGGTCTGTTACGTGGGAGATAAAATAAATGAATGAATATATGCAGTATTTAGCAGAACTAATCCCTGAAAACTTAGCTATGGCTGTTTCAGAGGGATTGCGAATATGTGCGAAAATCGGTAGGAAATAAATTCATGGGATTTATCATCTAAAGAAATAAAACAAGTGTATAAACTGGCGGGCAAATTTTTGGATTTGGGTTGAGAATAGGAGTATACATTACTTAATCTTGCAAAATAAGATGATTAAGTAAAGTTTAATTACAATATTTCTTGATTTGCCTATGCGTTGATGTTAAACTTTACTTAAAGAGGAATGAAATATAAGATTAAGTAAAGTATAAGGAGCCCAAAATGTTAATAGGCCGTAAAAAAGAAATAGAATTATTAAATTCAGTATTGCAGGGGGACAATTCTCATTTTGTTGCAGTATATGGACGGAGGAGAGTTGGGAAAACATTTTTAATCCGGGAATTTTTTGGTTATCGCTTTACATTTCAGCATGCAGGTTTGTCAGAAAGCGGAATGAAGGAGCAGTTATTTGCATTCGCTTCTTCCTTGAAAGATGCAGGCTGCGCCGTTGCACGTAAACCAAAGAACTGGCTGGAAGCATTTGAAGGGCTTAAAGATTTGGTCAGACAGTCAAATGAGAAAAGAAAAGTAATTTTTATAGATGAATTGTCTTGGATGGATACACAAAAAAGCGACCTTATGGCGGCCATAGAAAATTTTTGGAATAGCTTTGCGTCTGCAAGAAAAGATGTAATACTGATTGTATGTGCTTCTGCTACGTCATGGATGCTGTCCAAAGTGGTTCACAATAAAGGCGGTTTATATAACCGGCTGACAGAGCAGATTCATTTACAAACATTCACATTGAAGGAATGTGAGGAATATGTCAAGGTATCCGGTTTGGCGTTAAACAGAAATCAGATTTTACAGTATTACATGATTTTTGGCGGAGTTCCATATTACTGGGGATTTTTAAAGAAAGGTCTAAGTCTGGCGCAAAACATAGACAATATTTTGTTTGCAAAGAATGCTCCTTTAAAAGAAGAATTTAAATATTTATATGCGTCTGCATTTAAACATCCGACTATATATGTAAAGATAATTGAAACGTTAGGGCGTAAGAAGGTTGGGATGACAAGGGAAGAACTGATAGAAGCTTCAGGCATTTTGAATTCCGGCGACTTGACTGTTAAATTGGAGGAACTGGAAAGCTGTGGTTTTATCAGACGGTATTTTGCCGTGGGAATGAAGAAGAAAAATGCAGTATATCAATTGATTGATTGTTTTACATTATTTCACTTTAAATTCTTAGAAGATATTCCTGCCGATGGACATTTTTGGTCCAATCAAATTAATACGCCGATAGTAAATACATGGATGGGGCTTGCGTTTGAAAGAGTCTGTATGGAGCATATAGATCAGATTAAAATGAAGCTGGGAATATCCGGAGTGTTTACGGAAGTGAATTCATGGTATTGCAAAGCGGATCCGGATAAAGGGATATTTGGTTCGCAAATAGATTTACTGATTATAAGAAAAGATCAGGTGATAAATTTGTGCGAAATGAAATATTCCGATTCAGAGTATACCGTAACGAAAAAGGTGGACAGAAGTATTAGGAACAAAATAAACGATTTGGTGCTGTTGACCGGAACAAAGTATGCAATCTACCCGACGCTGATTACCACTTACGGATTGGTAGGTAATTCTTATGCAGAAAATATCCAGTCGGTAATTACACTTGATGATTTATTTGCAATGTGACCAAGTTGGAAGTTGAGGAAATAATTATGAGAAGAAAAGACAGAGAAGTAACAGATTTTATGAAAATTGAAAGTATTATAAGCCGATGCACCTGTTGTAGAGTTGGTTTTTATGATGATGGAGAAGTGTATATTGTTCCGCTAAATTTTGGATATGTGGCAAAAGATGATGCTTATATTTTTTATTTTCATGGAGCAAAAGAAGGACGAAAGATAGATTTAATTAAAAAAAATCCCAGTGTAGGATTTGAAATGGATACAAATTATGCTCTTCATGAGGGAGCTCAAGCCTGTGGTTATTCTGCACGCTTTCAGAGTATCATTGGTAATGGCATTGTCAGCATAGTATCAGAAATGAATGAAAAGAAATTAGGGCTTTCACTGCTCATGGAGCATAATACGGGAAAACAGAATTGGGATTTTGATGTGAAAATGCTTAATGCCGTTACGGTATTCAAGTTGGAGGTCACAAAATTGAGCTGTAAAGAACACGAATAGAACAGTTCTTGTTTGCCGAGGGGAAAGGTGGAGCAAAAAATCAAATTTTACGGGGGTAAATATGATACTTGAAACAGAAAGATTGTATCTGCGGGAGATGAATCAGGCAGATTTCAATTCTTTGTGCAAAATCTTACAAGATGAAGATACAATGTATGCGTATGAAGGCGCATTCAGTGATAATGAAGTACAAGAATGGCTTGATAAACAGATTTCCCGTTATCAAAAATGGAATTTTGGCTTATGGGCAGTAATTTTAAAAGAAACAGATGAAATGATAGGTCAGTGTGGGCTTACAATGCAGCCATGGAAAGAAATGGAAGTGCTTGAAATAGGTTATCTTTTGAACAGGTTATATTGGCATAGAGGTTATGCAACAGAAGCCGCAAGGGCTTGCAAAAAATACGCTTTTGAAATATTAAAGGCAGATGAAGTTTGTTCTATTATTAGAGATACGAATATTTCCTCTCAAAATGTAGCTGTTAGAAATGGTATGACAATAGCAGATATTTCGACAAAACATTACCGGGGGATAGATATGCCGCATTATCGCTTTGTCGTACGGCATTAACAATTCCTATTTATTTACGGAGGATGTGATATGACTTACAACGCTATAAATGATTTGATTGTTTCGGCTGAATCATCGGGAAGTGAAAGCTTTTGGAAGTATGGTGGAGAGTTTTTTATGCTGTTTTATAACAGGTTCAAGAACACGCCTTTTACGGATATTCCTGACATTGCTTTTATATATATGGAAATTAATAATTGGCAGGGAATGAGCGTCCGGTGCGGAGTGTGGCAATATTATGAGGGCGGAGCATTCGAAAAGGGAAAATTTGAAAGGGTGCTGTCTTTCCTGAAAACAAATGGCGAAGAGGAAATGGAAAGAATAGACAAATGGATAAGCGATAATGAGGGATACATCTATAAGTGGATGTATGATTTGATTTTAGAGCATAAAAGCGAAGTATTAAAGCTTGGAGGAAATTAGATTTGTAAAAGAAAGTTCTAATTTGTGGTTTTCAAATGGGAGGTAAAAATGCGTCGTTCGGATAGAGAAGTAAAAGACTTTAAAGATATTGTAGCTATCATGGAAAAATGTGATGTGTGCAGAATTGCTTTAAACAATAATGGTTACCCGTATAACCTACGCTGTGTCCGGCATATGAATCCGGCAGGATATCGCTTACCTCAATAAATACCCTATAATAGGCAACACTCGTCAGAAAGATGGCTACCTGGGTAATCTCCGTATCCATTATTTCAGTACTATCGGTTTCAAACAGTTCTTTGGAAAATGAGAAGTCCAGCAATTTGTCGGCCTCATCAAAAACCGCTGTTTTCTTCATATAATACGTTCCTATTAAGCATTCTGATTTTCATACCACTGTGCCTGTGACATGAACAAAACATAATATGTGCCTTTTTTATTAATCAGCTCATCATGGGTTCCGATTTCTGCAACACGGCCATTTTCCATAACAACGATTCTGTCTGC
Source organism: uncultured Lachnospiraceae bacterium (assembly GCA_947175285.1). Next base: position 4,982 of record CAMWMM010000164.1, on the reverse strand, counting down.
AATTCGGGAACTTCCGAGTCTGTGAGTTACAAGCACCGTTGTTCTTTCATCGGATATCTCTTTGAACTTCTTATATATCTTTGTCTCCTCAATGGGATCGATTGCTGCAGTAGGTTCGTCCAACACGATTACCTTACTGTCTCTGTTGATACCTCTTGCAATAGATACCCTCTGCCACTGTCCGCCTGAAAGGTCGACGCCGTCAAACTCACGGGAAAGCATTGTTTCCAAACCGTCGGGGTAAGACTGTGATTCAATATCCACATCTGCTTTCTTTAAGGTTTCCAGCAGAGTTCCGTCTTCCCTTTCCGTATCAAGATTGCTAATCATAACATTTTCACGAAGAGTCATCTGATATTTCTGGAATTTCTGGAATACACCGGACATAAGTCCGTAAAGGCTCGATGACTTAATATCCTTTGTGGGTATACCGTCTATTGTTACACTGCCACCGGTGGGCTGATATATACCTGTAATCAGTCTCACGAGAGTTGATTTTCCAGCTCCGTTATGTCCCACAATTGCAATGGTTTCACCCTTGTTAATTGTCAGATTAACATCTGTCAGAGATTCCTCTTTTGCTCCCGGATATGTAAAGGAAACATTCTTAAGTTCAATCTTTTCACAGAAATCATTTACCTTTGTTTCACCGTCTGTTTCGGGCATATCTATGAAATCAAGAAGGTTGTTGATTGAACCGCTGTTTTTACCTATATCGCCCACAAGATTAATCATTTCTCCGACCATTTCCTGCATCTTTACGATTGCCGTGAATATTGCGGCAAATGTACCCGCCGTAATATCACCTGTAAGCAATGCTTTAACAAAAAGCAAAAGGACAACCAGATAACCCGCAAGGCCTATTCCTTTTCCCGCAAGATCAAACAGACAGGCTCTCTTTGCCACCTTAAGGCTTTTCTTATTCAGAACAACCATTGTGTCATAATAAAGCTTCTTAAAATAGTTCGTTACGCCCAGGATTCTCGTTTCCTTGAAATATTCCTTGGAGCAGATGGTGCTCTCATAATAATCATAGGATCTTCTCAGCGGAGCAATCTCATCCTCAAGATTAGCGTACATACTTACCTGCACAAGTTTTGTCAGAAGACAGGGCATCATGGAAATAACAATTACTATTGCCAGAATCGGCTTAATAGTAAAAATCCATATTCCCATAAACAGCACATAGGGCAGGAAAAATGCCATCATCATGATAAATGAAAATACCATGTTGAAGATATTATTGATTCCCATCTCGGCCTTGTTGATGCTGTCCAGAGTTGACGCATTTTCATATCCGATGGCTCCAATTTTAGATATCTTAAGATGAACCTTCTGCATCAATTTTCCGATAACCTTCTGGTTAAATGGCAGATACAGGAAATTGTTAAGTGCGTTAACAAGCTCTGCCAGAATAATAACCACGCCGTACACAATAAGAGAAATGTATATGGTTTTTATGCTTCCGCCTGTATTTATTACTTCACTGGTGGTATCATAAAACTTCTGCAGAAACAAAATCTTTACTGCCCATGACAAGCCATGGAGTATTGTAATTACAATGAACAATCCAAAAAAGAAGGGTGTTGCCTTAAATACAAGAGGCGTTATTCTCTTAAGTATCTTAATGGGACTTATTTTCTTTTCACTCATTGATACCACCTCCTCTGACTGTCATACATCGTATAGTAAAGCTGCTTTGCAGCCATTAGCTCATTATGCGTTCCCTGTTCCTCTACATGTCCGTTATCAATTACGTAAATGTAGTCTGCCAGCTTAACCGAGCCCAGTCTGTGACTGAAGAACAATGTGGTTCTTCCTTCACAAAGCTTTGCAAATTCACTATAAAGGTTACTTTCCGCAATGGGATCCAAAGCGGCTGTGGGTTCATCCAGTACACGAATCGGTGCTTCACTTACAAAGCATCTTGCAAGGGCGATTCTCTGCCATTCACCGCCGGAAAGATCCTTGCCTTCTTGTGCTAGCTTACCCAGCAATGTATCCTTACCATCCTCAAGGCTTTCAATAACCGAGTCCAGTTTAAGGGCAGTTATGGCATTGTTGATTGCTTCATCATCCGCTCCGCCAACGCATCCTATGGCGATATTATCCCAGATTGAAATTGAATACCTTGCAAAGTCCTGATAAACAACTGAATAAAAGGCTTTAAGCTGAGCTGCCGTATATTCTCTAAGGTCTCTTCCGTTAATAAGTATCCTGCCCTCATAATCCTGATAAAGACCTGTCAGAAGTTTGGCAATGGTACTCTTTCCCGCTCCGTTTGCTCCAACGAAGGCATAATGCCTGCCGACTTCTATCTTCATGTTCATATCCTTAAGAATATAGGTTTCCGTACCGGGATATTTGAAGGTTACATTCCTGAATTCCAAAGACTTAAATTCTATACCGCCTTCAGGCACGGCCTCCGCATTATCATACTGTTCAAATGCTGCAAACTTTGTAATCTCCTTAAGGTATTCGATATGTGTGGATACAGCCTCGATTAATCTTGTGAGTGACCATGACATGGTGTGTACAAGATCAAAGGTTGCATTTATCAGTGAAAAGAACATACCGATTGTAATAATTCCCGTTGCAACAGGGTTGATAAGCATTGCTGCAATAAAGGTACACAGAAATGCTGTTATCATACTTCCGGATTTAAGCTTTACAAACCATTTGGCACGTGTTCTTGTTTCCATTTTTCTGGAAATCTCATACTGCTCAAACCACTTGTCATTAAGCTTTTCGTTATATCCGAATACCGTTCTCTCATCAACATTTTCTCTTCCCGTCATTACGGTAGTGAGATATTTGTATTTTCTCTGATATTTGGTAATCTCTTTATTGGCCTCATAGGTTGCCTTTCCGCTTATGAACGAAAGATAGAGAAGCGGTATGGCAACAGCTATAATAATCAGTGCAACCCAGGCAATCTGTGTAATAAGGACAATAAGAAGTCCCGCAATTGTCATAAACAGCGATATCAGATTGACTACATTTGTAAAGCCGTCGATAAACTTATGCTCCATTGTGTCGGCAACACGGTTCATTAAATCCATACTGTCCATATTTTCAACATACTTAAACTCAATCTTTGAACATTTTTCAACATATGCGCCCTTAAGACTGACCCTCATATCCATCTCGATTTTGCTGGCAAGATATGCCTTTATGGGCTCAACAAGCCATTGATATGCTATAATCCCGATAACAATCGCCAGTGAAATATATACCGCTCTTTTTGTTGCGGAGCCGTCTATAAGTCCCAGCGCATTATCAATAAATCTTGCATTAATAATAACCTGGTAGGTTGGTAGAATTGCAACAGCAAGAGACAGAATCAAATACAATATCGTACACACAGGTGAACTGATTATAGAAAATCTCAGGGAATCCAAATATGTATACTTTTTCTTTTCAAAACGTACTTTCTTCATTTTCCTCTCCTAAATTATATTTCAAAGTGCAAGTATAAATGAATTCTGTCTTCTGCATCAACCCACATTTGCAAGTTGTCTTCAAGTGCTAATCTTGCATATTCAAGCGGTTCATCTATTGCCAGAGTATTTAAGGCACATTCAGAGCAGGGAGTAGTCTTTAATCCGTTCTCTGCCTTATTGCAGTCAATCCGCATAAGATACCCGTCAAATGTGGTTATATCAACACTGTTGTAGCGCATATTGTATTCTGCATATATGAATTTCATATTTTATCAGTTCTTCCTGCCCAATTTATTCTATGTTATAATTTGTTATAGGTTTTTCTTTCCCTTATGAGAGTCCGTAACATGAGGGAAAAGGATATAACACAAGGGAAAGTCTGAGGGCAAACTCACTTGTTATAAATTTAGCATTTTCAAGGGTTTGCAAGCTTTTTGAAGATAAGATATAACAGTTAATAAATGCTGTAAAAAAGTATCTTATCAGAATTCCGGTTTATCATGTAGTTGAACATGAAATTTACAGAATTTCCCGCATATTAAAAGCTGACAAGCTCCTGTAAATAGTAATACAGCTGCGGATTTGAAGTACGTACATTCACGCTCAAATCGCCGTTACCCAATATTACGCCAAGTCCATAGGCAGCCTGCAGCAAACATACTGCCATCATAAACAGCATGAATGTTTTCAGTGTGCCGTGTTTGACGGTATGTTCTGTCCATGCTAGTAAGAGCAGTACGGCGGAAAACCATATTCCCCATGTCATATCTACGGTGTACCGCTGTAAGATACCGGCTCCGGTCACATCCACAATACCCAGAATAACCGAAAAGATCATAGAAGCAAGTGATAAAACGTAAAGCTTTCTTTCTTTTAACAGTTCCCGTCCCCGGTTGACAGAAAACAGAATCCACAAGAAAGCATTGCTTATAAGGATACCGCCATAAGTATATTCCGCATTCAATTTTCCCATATAAGAACCGGATTCAATCTGAATCCCTTGTAAAAAGGGAAAGTCGCTCTCAATGACAGGAGGACGCAGAAAGTAATGCCATAACCCCAACAGCGCCTGATGCAGATTGAAACTGCGTTTCGTCATATCATTGCTGGTCAGGCTGTAGGTTGCTCCGAAATCAAAAGGAGAACCGAAACGCGCAGCGTTATAATACATAATCCCTGCCGCTACAAACAGATAAGGAAGACAGATACTGGCAGCGTCTTTAACGGTTTCCGCCATGCCCTGTGATGATGTCTTCGAAAGTCCGCTTGGCTGCAGAGTGCTCAGACGGAATTTGGGGAAAAAATCACCTATAAAAAGCGGAATTGCCAAAAAAGAAAACAAAAGCATCTGAGGGCGACATCCGGCAACCAACGCCATACACAAAGAACCTAAAAGCAGGCATGTCCGCCTGGCTGCTGTCTTGACGGTATATTTTCCTTTTATCCATAGCCATAGACCTGCAACGGTAAACATATTTGCAGCCATAATCGGTGTGTCGTACAAATCAGGTCTTGCAATCACAAACAGATAATTTCCGC
>CAMWMM010000163.1 GCA_947175285.1 uncultured Lachnospiraceae bacterium | reverse complement strand
ATTTCACCTAATGTCATCTCTTTTCCGATAACAAACTTTCCGCCGACCAATATAGTCAATAATGGCAGCAACTTAGAAATAACGGAAAAATACGGATAAAATTTCACAAAAACTTTGGACTGCTTCATATTCAGTTCATAGTACCTCTGGTTATGCGATAAGAATTTTTTAATTTCAAATTTTTCTCTGGCAAATGCCTTAACCGTTCTCACACCGGCAAGATTTTCTTCCGCCACCGTATTTAAAACCGCATTTTCCTCACTGATTTCCTCATAAACATTTCCTAACTTCCGCTCCATCATAAGCGCAATCGCCGCACAGAAAATCATTGATATCGTCGGAATCAGCGCCAGCTTCCAGTTCAGCATATACATGCTTACGAGAATAATGGTTGTATGATAGGCTACCTCAATCAACAGCATACCGACATATCCGAGCGCATCCCAGATATGGTCAACATCCTCTTTCACACGCGCCATCAATTCACCGGTATTGGTTTTGTCAAAAAAATCCGCACTCAAGGACTGAATATGTACAAACAAATCCTTACGCATCTGCGCCGTAATTTTGGACGCCGTACTGTCAAATGTATATTCCTTGACATACTGGAATACGCATCTGCCTACGCCAATGCCCAAAAAGCCAAGTAAAAGGTATTTTAATTCTGCCATATTCCCGCCGACGATGACATCGTCAACGACCAGTTTAGTCAATCTCGGCGACATCATATCCAGCGTAACCGCAATCAAAATCGCCGCTACCGCGACAAAGTACGATACCTTATTCTCCCATATGTAAGTTGAAATTTTCTTCATAATAAATGTTATGCCCCCTCATCAGTCAATCTCCGTATAACAGCCTTAACAGCAACCTCCTTATGCGCCTTTGCGCAAAAAAAGGCCACGGTAGAAATTACCGTGGTCGCTTAAAAGACTTATCGCATTGATATCATAATACTCTGATTTTATCAATGTTTCCTATATACGGAGGTAATTTCATGTCCTGTTACTTTATTGTATTGCAATTTCTTATTTGCATGGGTTTTAGCTGCATTCAATAAATTAAACTTTCTAAACATATCTTTTACCTCCTTTCCTAATTTTCTTATTTCTCAGTTTCCACAATCACACTGTATAACGTAATTGCTATGATAAGGGATAATGATGCAAAAGTCAACTACTCTTTTTCATATTTTTATAAAACTTTCGTATTATGATAAAACATCCATATTAACAACATGATATCCCTTTATCAGTGGGCATATCTTCCGCTGAATTCCATAACGAGTCCCGTAAGGCAGGTATCCTCATAAACACTTCCCGGATAGACATCGGTAATCTCAAAGCGGACTTCAATCGTGCCTCCTCCTAACACCTTAATATCATCTTCCGGCAGCGTAAAGTACTGCGGTAAAATCGTATCTTCAAGTTCCAGATATGCATAAGGTCTGTTCTCAACATACATCAAAAGTTCTTTAATGCGTCCGTTTTCCTCCCACACCTTTTCATCTCTGGCATAGCCGTTAACGATGCAGATTTCCGTATATCGCATAAAACCATCGATAGCAGGCTCTCTGTTTCCTGTCATCCATATTTCTTCCCATTTGTTATTGTTTCCATAGCAGGAACAACTCTGACGGTATGTAATACTTTCTCCTATCCCGCTTCCTTCCACATTTTCTGCCCATGCCAGTTCCCTGTTCTGAGTTAGAATATTATCCACCGAATATCGCCCGTCCTGAGATAATAGTGTTGAAGAAGCATACGCTTCCTGTGTAAAATAATCCACGCCGCACCAACTGGAACACCCTATCCACTGCCAGTCCGAATATCCGAAATTAGGCGCTGTCTCATCTTCGTCCCATGTACACCATCGTTCCTCGTCCCAATCCTCGTAACCCCCCAAATCTCCGTAAAAGAAATTCCTTACTTCCGGCTCTAAAACAAGCGGCTGCGCAGGATAGCGGACAACAGGCTCCACTGACAGAAAAATTTCTGTAGAATCCATTCCGTTTTCTTCTGCATATGCTAAAGCATGATTTTCTTTTTCCTGCGGATTATCCCCGTAACACAATAAGAAGTCGCTGCTACAGTCCGCAAAGGCATCTTCTCCTATGTATGCAGAGACATCAGGTATCAAAACTGTCCAAAGTTCCTTATTCCCATTAAAAGCTCTGTCCCCTATGAACGAAACCGAATCCGGAAAACGCAGATAAGTTAAATTACAGTTTGCAAACGTATCTTCTCCAATCAGCTTCAATCCGTCAGGCAGATCCAAATATACAATAGATGTATCCTGAAAAGCGCCGGGCGCAATCCCCCATATCGAATCCGGAAAATCCACTTTTTTTATTATTTTCTCGCCGGCAAAGGCATTGTCTCCGATTTCCTCTACCGGTATACCGTTAATATCTCCCGGTATTAGCAGATATCCCTCTTTTCCGGTAATTTCTTTCATACGACTCCAGAAGATTTTCCGATACTCTGCCGCTATTCCGGTAATCATCAGATAATCACCGGATTCCCCCTTTTCATAGGAAAACAACTCTTCCAGTAAAGGTTGTGTATTCTTTGTAATTCTGTTTTCTGCAGGGTCTGCTTCCTTATCCGGCTGGTCTGTTTCCTTATCAGAATCATTTATTCCCTCATCCGAATCATTTGTTTCCTCATCAGAATCATTGGTTTCGCCCAGTAACAGTGCAATAGCCAAATCCTTGCTGTCTGTAACATCATTATCCGACACAGCCGCTGCCTCTACGGCACTTTCTTCTATTGCCGCATCTCGTTCCTTGCCGCATCCGACACAGCTAATGCCAATGCTTCCAACAATTCCCGCTGTGATAAGCAAATGCCTTTTCACAACAAAACACTTCCTTTCTTATCTCTCCATCTTCCAGAAGTATGCGCTATAAGGCGGCAGTTCGCTCCCGCCTCCGAAATCATGTTCCTTACCGCTTATCAAGTCAACCGCCATACCGCAGCCCGCATCAAAGTGCGCCGTATAGCTTTCACTGTCGGCATTGATAGCAACCATGACACGTTCCTCATCCGTTTTTCTCTCAAAGATGCACTGCTTATTGGTCAGCACAACGGAACGGAATGCGCCGTAATTGAGCGCCTTGGAATTTTTCTTAGCTTCCGCAAGCGCACCAATCCAATCGCACAAATCAGTCCACTCAGGTTTCTCAAAGCATGCCCGCAGCGCAGGGTCGCCTTCACTCTTATTCGCCTTTGCTCCCCACTCGCTTCCATAGTAAACACAAGGAATACCCGGCATACCGAAGCAAAGCGCGTAAATAAGCGGCAGATGCTTTTCATTCGTCAGATTACTTGCAATCCTTGTCACATCATGATTATCCACAAAAGAAAGCAGATGCTTTCCTCTATACAGCGTCCAGTTTTCCGGTCCGAACTGCCGCAGCAGCGAATGCACGATTTCAAACAGATTCATGCTGTTGAAGCTGGAGAACAATCCTTTATAACATTCATAGTTCGTAACCGAATGCAGCATGCTGTCGTTCATCCACTGGTTATAATCGCCGTGCAGTGTTTCGCCTAACAGATAGAAATCAGGCTTTAACCCGTCACAGAAGCTTCGCAGCCTGCGCAGGAAATCATGGTCGAGACAGTAAGCAACGTCTAAACGCAGTCCGTCAATATCAAACTCTTCCACCCAGCCTTTCACACTGTCAAAAATATGGGAAATCACATCTTCATGACGAAGATTCAGCTTCACCAAATCATAATTGCCTTCCCAGCCTTCATACCACAGACCGTCATTATAATTGGAATTACCGTCGAAATTAATATGGAACCAGTCTTTATACTGGGAATCCCATCGTTTCTGCAACACATCCTGAAATGCCCAGAATCCTCTTCCCACATGATTGAATACGCCGTCTAAAATGACTTTAATGCCATTCTCATGCAGATTCTTGCAAACCTTCGCAAAATCCTCGTTTGTTCCTAACCGGCAGTCGATTTTATGATAATCTCTCGTATTATAGCCGTGCGTATCGGACTCAAAAACCGGTGAAAAGTATATCGCATTGATTCCCAGCTTTTTCATATGCGGAATCCAGTCGTTCACTTTCAAAATTCTGGACTCTAATACACCATCATTTTCAAACGGCGCTCCGCAGAATCCTAACGGATATATCTGATAAAATACACTTTCATATGACCACATTTGTTTTTCTCCCCTCTTTTGTTATCGTATTTATTTTACGGGTATAGGACTTAAAAAGCAAGTTTTTAATTTTTCAACTGATATAAGATATACTCCTCATTTTGCATAAAAAGCGTATAATCCGCTGACAATTTGCTTTTAACCATTTCATTTTCTATCACTGCGCTAGTCTTTGTTATAATCCACTTTGGCGGATTCGTGCCTAGCATCTGCCTAACTTCCTCGGCAATCTCCGGAGAAAGACTCATATAATGCTCCTGCCAGCCACAATACCTGTTACACGGCATAATATCCGCAATCGTGTACCATCTTAGTGATATCTCATATCCCCACACACGGTCCCTCTCATTTTCCGGAATGCACTCCACCGTTTCCATTACGTTCTGATATGCCGTACCATCACCGGCTTGTCTAAGAATAGAAACGCCCGCCCCTGCCATCTTATAACACGGATAAGCAAAGCATATGAGAACAGTTGCTGCCATGCAGAATTTTTTCGTCCTGTCTAAACCGTTATCCTGCCATACTTTCGCAAGTCTCCACACGCCGAACATCATCCCCGGAACGACCAGAATATAATCATGAAGAGTACTGTTTCCCATCCCTAAAGTCACCATCATGCCCGCCGTATTCCATAAGACAAGCATCCACAATTTCCTGTTGTCCTGTTTCGTCAGCAGAAAAATAACAATGGAAAACAGAAGCGTCACTAAAAAAATACCGCCCACACCTATTTCGAATCCCTCTGTTCCGTAAATATACCCAAAAACAAAAACACACTGAAACATATTGCCAAGCTCGCCATAATGTCCAAAATAAAGCACCGGAAGAAGAAACGCCGCCGCAATTCCCAAAAGAAACGCTGCCGCATTCCATAATAAATTTTTCCATTCCTTATTTTTCAAAAGATAAATAACAATAGTAAGCACAATGGCACATATCATAACCGCATTCGTAATCCGAATCAGGGCAATGATACCAAAACAGATGCCGTAAACAAATCCATATAACGGCTTATGTGCCTTTCTCTCCTCCATAATAAACTCTAACGAAAGATACATGGACAGAAATACAAAGGGTAAACTCCATTCCTCCGTCAGATTTCCTCCTTCTATCGTAGAAGCAAGGACGGCGTAAAGCGGAAGAACCGTGATAAGACTTCCCCAAATTCCCCCTCCGCCAAAATACTTTCGGTAAATCTGCCTGCAGAAAAACAATGCACAACCTAAACTGACACATTGCAGCAGAAAAATTCCTGTCCTTCCATACATCAAAATCTGCGCCGCATATTCAATAAAAAAAAGCCATGGTCCTTTCATATCATAAAAATCCCGATAAGGCAGATATCCTTTCTTCATACCCATTCCCACAAGTTGGAAAAAGGCAGAATCCCATCCGTATGCCTGCGGAAACAGTGGACTTGTCATATAAGAAAAATAAAATAGAAAAAGGATGCCGCTTATCCATAACAGTGCCAATTCCCATACCGTCTGTTTTTTTATACCTTCCATTTTCACGCTTTTCATATCGGAAACTATGCTCCTCTCATTCTGCAATTAGCTATTTACACCCGCTCGTTAGTATACCATATTTCCAGTCTGCTTGCCAATAAAGTCCTCCACAACCTCTCATTGACCAAAATAGTTTTTTTTGCAAAATTGACCGACTTATCCACAGGATTTCTGACGGTTCCGTAGAAAAAAAGACCAAAAAAGCATAAGAAATCCTCAATTTCCACAGAGTTATCCACATTGACACACATGTCATACATTTATGACTCACATTCCATAGTGTGACAATTCTCCCTATAATAATAAAATTTTTGAATATATTCGATGCATGAGGTATACTTGTATAGTGAGAGTTCTCATCTATACAATATACACCAGAAAGGACGAATTTCGTATGATAAAAATAGGTTCCCATGTCAGCATGAGCGGTAAGGAGATGATGCTTGCCTCCGCCAAGGAAGCTGTCTCTTACGGCGCAAATACATTTATGGTCTACACAGGAGCGCCCCAGAATACAAAAAGAAAAGCTATCTCCGAATTACAGATAGCCCCAGCGTGGGAATATATGAAAGCGCATCAAATTAAAGAATTTGTTGTACATGCCCCGTATATTATTAATTTGGCTAATACGGTCAATTCTGAAACTTATGAACTTGCTACGGAATTTCTCTCTCTGGAAGTGGAACGGACGATTGCAATGGGCAGTCAGGTTCTGATTCTGCATCCGGGTTCTCATGTAGGCGCCGGTGTGCAGGCAGGCATTGACCGGATTTCTCAAGGACTGAATGAGGTGTTAACTACCGACTCCTGCTATATCGCGCTTGAGACAATGGCAGGAAAAGGTTCTGAAATCGGACGCAGTTTTGAAGAGCTTGCCGAGATTTATGACAGGGTTGCACATAATGACAAATTGCGCGTCTGCCTTGATTTATGCCATTTAAACGATGCCGGATACGATGTCAGAAATAATTTTGACGGTGTGATTGACCGGTTTGATAAACTGATTGGGAAACAGAACATAGCAGTCATTCACATCAATGACAGCAAAAATGAACTCGGCGCAGGAAAAGACCGCCATGCCAATATCGGTGAGGGAACGATTGGGTTAAACGCTATCCGTTATGTCGTTCATCACCCTGATTTTCTGCATCTTCCTAAGATTCTGGAAACGCCATATATCCCCTCCCCGGAGAATCCTGAAAAGAAGGTCGCTCCCTATAAGGAAGAAATCCAGTTATTATTATAGCCATTCGTTCCAGAATTTTTCCACTCTGGCGGCAATCTGCTTCGTCGTAACGACCTCGTAATTGTTCCATTCTCTCGGGAAAAGTCGTTGATAAGCCGGATTTAAAAAGCGCTCATCCAACAATACGACAATACCGACATCATCCATTGTCCGGATGACGCGCCCTGCCGCCTGTAAAACTTTATTCATCCCCGGATAGCGATAGGCATAATCGAAGCCGTTCTCCCCCCAGCCGTCAAAGTGTCTCTTCAGGATTTCTCTTTCATAACATACCTGCGGCAAACCTGTTCCAACGATGATAGCTCCAATCAGACTGTCATTTTTCAAATCGATGCCCTCACTGAAAATACCGCCCATCACGCAGAAGCCAAGCAGAGTTTTCTCTTCCTCCACCTCAATATCCATATGAATCACACTTTCCAGATTGCAGTCCTCATTGCCTGTAAAACGGCTAAGGAATTCTTCTCTGGAACGCTCGTTCATATAATCCTCCTGTACAATGCACTCTATCGTATCTTCTGCAAAGTATTCCATAAAGCTGTCATATACTTCTCTTAAGAAAGCGTGTGATGGAAAAAAGACCATATAATTCCCGTGTCGGTTCTTTACGGTCTCATAAATATAAGAAGCAATGTTATAATATTCCATCTCACTTCGTCTTGTATATTTGCTGGTCACATCCCTGCCGATATAGAGTCCTCTTTTTTCCGGCAGAAAAACCGACTTCGCATAGACTTCATAATCTCCTTCTTCCGCGCCAAGCAGCGTCTTATAATACTGAATCGGCAAAAGCGTTGCTGAAAACAGAATCGTACTCCGCCCCCGCATCATGCACTCTCTCAAATTATTTGACGGATTGACGCAAAATAATTTCACAAAAAAACTGCCGTCCCCGTTCATCTGTGTATATGTTACATAATTTTCATCCACTAACTCATATATACTTAAAAAATGAGATACTTCAAAATAAAATTCCAGAATCTCCTGACGCACCGGACTTGTCTCATGCTCCTCCAGATAGTCCTCCATCCCGCTGTTTAACCGCCCAAGCGCCATCACAAAAGCAGAAATATTATCTTCTAATTTATAATCCACACACTCCCGCTTAAGATTCAGCAGTTCCTTATTACATCTTTCCAACTGCTTTTCCAGTTTGGGAGAATAGTCTTTTACTGTCCTTTTTAACTGCAAAAAGTCCTCCTTTTTCAAAACAGCACTGTACATCTCCCTGCCGCGTTCGACAAGATTGTGTGCCTCATCAATTAAAAACAGATATTCCCCTTTGCTTCCTTCTGCAAAAAAGCGCCGTAAATACACATGTGGGTCAAAGACATAGTTATAATCGCAAATAACGGCATCGGAAAACAGGCTCATATCCAGACACATTTCAAACGGACAAACCTGATATTTCTTTGCATACTCTTCTATTTTCTCTCTGCAGAAACCATCCTCATGCGTCAGCAAATCATACATGGCGTCATTTATCCTGTCATAATGCCCTTTTGCATAAGGACAGGATTCCGGGTTACATTCCATTTCCTCTAAAAAGCATATTTTCTCTTTTGCCGTCAAAACAACCGTTTTCAACTGCAAGCCCTTACTTCGTAAAAGCTGAAAAGTATCTTCCGCGACCGTTCTTGTAATGGTCTTTGCAGTCAAATAGAAAATTTTTTCCCCAATTTCCTCACCAATCGCTTTCACAGCCGGAAATACCGTGGAAATGGTCTTGCCGACACCGGTAGGAGCTTCAATAAAGAGCTTTCTTTTATGATAAATGGTCTGATAGACGTAGGAAGCCAGCTCTTTCTGCCCCTCTCTGTATGGAAAGGGAAACTCCAGCTTCTTAATGGACGCCTGCCGTAACTTCTGCCATTCAAAGCTAAAATCCGCCCATTTCTGATATTGCTTCATAACCTCATAAAACCACTCTTTTAACTGCGTAAAAGTATATTCTGAATGAAAATAACGGATGGCATCCGGATTAATATCCGCCGTATTAGTCTCGTCTAACTGACAATAGGTCATTCTCACCGCAATAGCATCCAGATTGTTCTGTGCAGCATAAATATAGGCATAACATTTTGCCTGTGCCAAATGAACCGGAACAGGCTGTTTCATCTTTACAATATCATGGTAAGTTCCTTTGATTTCGTCAACCGTCACCATAGCGGCATCCGCATTCCCTGTCGGAATAATAATACCGTCAGCGCGCCCTTCAATAACAATATCATACTGCTCTGTCGGATAAACAAAACGCAAACCGACTTCTGCATGATAGTCCGCTCCCATCCGTCTCTGAATCATGCGGTGAATACGCCCGCCCTCCTGCATGGCATCCGGCGCCGAAGTTTTCCGGTTGTCAATATCTCCGGAACGCAATATAAATTCTACCAGATTTCTGACCGAAACCCGAATCTCCATACGCTGTCTGT
>CAMWMM010000162.1 GCA_947175285.1 uncultured Lachnospiraceae bacterium | reverse complement strand
ATTCATAATACATTTTCCTATCTCAATTCTAATATTATTAAAATTATCATTTTCAATCACATTCTCTCTTGATGCTTTTAGTGTCAAATATTTCTTTTTTATATTTAAATCATATTTCAAAAAAGATAACCATTCTGGTTTTAAATTTGGCGCCCCATTCTTTAAAGAAATTTTAAAACCTTGTTGACACAACTTTGAATCGTAAAACATTGATTGATGCTGATAACTGTACAAGATAATGTACCCCTCCAACAATTCTGTATCTACTTCAATTATTTGAATACCTGTAATTTTTTTCAAACCATCTTGTAATGTAATTGTCTTATTACCTAGCGTCCTTAAATTACCATCACACTCAATCTCAACTGGTATGCTCTGATATGCCATATTATCTTCAATAATTTTAACCAGTTTTTTATAATCAAGTTTTTTAGCAAACTCATCTTTAATTCTTAAAGATATTGTAGTTCCAAAAGCATTTAAATTTGATGGATACTTTTCTATATAAGAATCATTTACTTTAAGAACTATATTTACTGGATCAAAATTTTCTCGGCTCACACAATATTTAAGCGATTCAATCCGAATTTCATCAGATACCATAAAGCAGGATAACATTCCTATTCCAAAATGGCTTATTGGTATATAATCTAATTGTTCACTGTTATATTGTTTACTTTCATAATAACTATGACCAATCCTTACAACATAATTATTTATATCATCATCTGACATTCCTATACCATTGTCTGTAATAGACAAAATCTTTCTATTTGAATCATAATATATCTTAATTTTAGCCGGTTCTATAAATTTTCCAAATTTAAATTCAAATGCCTTTCTCGTATTACATGCATCATATGAATTTTGCAAAAGTTCTCTTAAAAATATATCTGGTGAGCTATATATATTCGTGCCCATTAATATACTTAAAACTTTCTTATAATCAAAATATATTTCTACATCACTATAAAAATATGATCCATCATTCTCAACATTATAAATTATCGGATCTACTAATTCTAACTTTTTGTCAGAATTACACTTATCTAATAAGGTAATATCATCGCTTCGTTCTTTCTCAACATATTTAAGAAATGTTCGAACACACCTTTCGGTTGCAGCATCGTTACATTTTGCTCGAAATTCAATTTTATTTTTTTCAATACGATGACCTTCAATACTTAAATGTTTTTTCCACTCTCCTATACTGATTACATTTTTTACTCCAATATGCTCATACATAAACCTTGGAGTTCTGGTTTTGTCAAAATCTAAAATATCTGCCAATCTTAAAAGAACACATAGATATTTTATATTCACATAATCCTCACCAATTAATACTTTTGTTGGATATTCTCTTTCGTTATATAATTCCGTATTATTAATTCCATGGCTATAAATTATTTTTTTAAGAAAAAAAGAGAAATCAATACTATCAATTTCAAAATTAAAACCAAATAAATTTGGACATACTTTTACTTTATCTATAAAATCCAAACTACGTTTCACATGATTTCTTCTGATAAATTCTGTAATTACTTCTTCATCTGTAACATCAATTTGATATTCTGCTAATAATAACTTATATTCTTCACTTTCCTTAATTGAGATAACTTCCTCTCTACTAGCAACCATTCCTATATCATGTAAAACGGCTGAATATACAAGAAGAACTAACTCCGTAATATTTAAGGCACTTACATCTGGCAAAATTTTATCAAAAATGTTTAAAATATTAAGAGAATGATCCATATTATGTTTTGTATATTCAGGCATAAATTCACATATTGTTGCTAATAGCTCTGTAGCAACTTTTTCAAGATTATTGACAATAATCGTATACTGTGGTGCAGAATAATTAGAATTTTTTTCTTCTTCCAACTCTTTTATTCTTAATACCAATTTAGAATTCTCTAACATAGCCTTCTCCTACTTTCTATTCGTATAAATAATTCCATATCAATAAAATTTGATAAACCATAGCAGCTTCTATCCTTCAAACTATGTCTCCTGCTGTAGTCTATAAAAATGGCATTTTGTATCTTGATATATCTGCAAATAAAGATAACAATTACATTTTTAGACAGGATCTTGATTGGATTTGTCTTTATTAGAAAACTAAGCTTTGCAATGATACACACCTATTGTACCATAGTTTTCCACTTTCGAATAGATTTTTCTAAAAGCAAAATGGGAAGAAA
Source organism: uncultured Lachnospiraceae bacterium (assembly GCA_947175285.1). The sequence goes on along the minus strand of CAMWMM010000162.1, from coordinate 7,179 downwards.
AATCCCCCAAATCTTTCTTGATTTGGAGGCCTTTTTCCAACCATTATACTTCAAATTCTTTCATTTCTTCCTGTGACAACGGTTTTCCACGTTATTTAGACAGCAGTATCGCTTCTCTCTGACGATACATTTTACCGTTAAAGGTTGCTGTTAATCTTCTATCCGGCGTTTTTTCGCCAAATCTGTCGAATTTATCCATAATATTTTTTTGCTTCCTCTCTACTACTATCATATCATTCACCCTTCCTTAGTCTCTTCAAATTTCAATTCTTCGCACACCTAACAACTCTTTAACATTTAGAGGACTAAACATACACATCCGTTTTCATCTTTCCATCAGCTTATAGCTTATTTCCCTCACAGATCCCAACTGCTTTTCAAACATAATATCCCATAAGTCCAAACATTTTGCAGCAATTTGCTTATCTGTTTTCCTTTCAGAGTTAGCTACTTCATCATATAAAACCATAATCAACTTCGATATTTCATTTTCAATCCCCCACTGTTTTTTCAACTTGTCATTTTCCATCTGTAGTACATTTTCACATAGAACAATAATAATATCTGCATAATCCACAACAGAAACTGCATTTTCCTCCAAGAAGTGTGTAAATGCATATGTGGTTCTTTGCCCCGCTTTTGACTTCATCAGTTCTTGTAAAAATTCCTTATCACGTCTCGCATCAATGTATTTATAATCAAAAATTAAGGATAACGGACACCCCTCATCAATATGAGAATCTTTATATTCTAAAATGATATCTTTTGCCAGTTCTCGATAAGCGTAAACTTTCAAATACATAACTGCCCTATGTAATATTGCTCCTATCTGTTCATTGCTTTTTGTCCTGACATCAAATATTATTTCTCCAAACTCATGATGCCTTATAAAAAATTCACAAACTGCATGGCTTCCTAGCACAATCAAGTCTTTATCAGTAGACACCATACATTGCTGTGCTATTTTAAGTACTCTTTTACCATACCTAGGATATAGCCTGAAAAACATGTTTTTTGAATCATGATAGCCTGCCATTCTGATATCCGATTCATATAAGAACATAATCCTTTCTTCCGCCCACGATCTATCAATATTATAAGAAGTCCACAAAGCATTTAGTGATGCAAAACGAATTATAGGATTCTCGTCCCTTATCAGTTTTTCGATAATATCTTTAAACTGTTCGAATATTTTTGTATCTTTCCATAGCAAAGTACCTATTGCACTTATGGCATGTCCTCTTGTACAATTTAAAGCATATTCGTGAAGGGTTTTACAACCTTGTACCACTTTCTTTGACTTCTTCACTGCTTCTAGTTCTGGGTTCTTATGATTTAGTGCAATTTCTTTTAACTGCCTTATCACCTCCACTGACCAACCAACATTTTCTAAATTTTCTATTATTATGCAGAAATAGGATGCTCGCTCAGTTATCATATCACATGGGAATTCCTGAAACATCCTCTCTATAACTTCTACAGGAACCTTACTTATATTTTCCGAAAAAGCCACACCAGCAAACAAAGAATCAATAAAAGCTGGCAATATACTACCTCTATATTTCAGCACAAGATTGATCATTTTTTCTGGTTCACGCCTAACAACATTATTAAAATTACTGACATACATAGAATATGAACTTTCAACAAAACAACCTTTTTCTTTATTCCACTCAGAATGTCTTTTCTCCAGTAGCTTATTATTTGTTAATATTCGAAGCCACTGCCTTGTTCCTACATTTTTCCCAGAAATTGGAGACTGAACAGTTCCCATCTGAGAACTTTCTCTATAATAGCAGGAATGAAACTTCGCAAAACGTCGGTTTAACACTTGTACAAGATTTTCCGTTTCTTTGTTCAATCTTTCCTTAGGCAGACAATTCAACAGTTCCCATTGCAGGTCTCCCCAAAAGCTCCAATATACAGGTTCATCCTCTCTACGCCTATTTTGCTCAATTCTTTGCTTATACCATTCAACTGCTCTCGGTGATATATACTTACAAATATTTATTTCCAAATTCCGGAATATATCTTGATTACATTTGTTTCCATGAGCATTTATAACTTTTTTAACCAATTCTAGCTTATCTTCTGTCCCACTTGTATTATCAAAGATATTATTATCTAAGTCACAGCTTATATAACTTATAATCTCATTACTAAAGTTTTCAGGCAGGTATTCCATGCCACTTAAAATTATTTCATTAAATACATGATATCCTTTTCCCATATATGGCTCATAACGCTTCCAAAAAACTTCTGGTGATTTAGCGATGATCGTTACATTGGCCTTCTTCACTAATTCTACACAACATCTTTCAATGCCACACAAATGTCGAAACCTTGCTGACCATTCGCTATATATCACTTTCCATGAATTATCCATAGGAATGCATGGGAGCAATGCATCAAGCACCATTTCTCCATTAGATATCACTAAAGAATTATCTGATATAATCAAATCTGTTTGATAACGAAATATCTGATTATCCTTACTTCGCATCTGATTATCCAGCCAAAATGCAATAAGCCAAATTGTCCTTATTTCACATTGGCTTATCATAGTCTTCAAATCCAAATATAAATCCTCTGAAAAATCAGGATAATGGTTATAAAGCATCTTTCTTAATTCAAAAATTTCATCCCGTTCCTGGGCAATATTATTACCAAAACACCTTACAAATTTACTGTCGTCTTCTTTATTTTTGAAGATACGTTCTCTGATAAATGCGACGTCATCAATATCCAAATTGGAACTGATACTTTGCATCAGCATAAAAACAACATCTTTCTTTGACTGATCCTCAAACCATTTTTCTAATATCCCTTCCCTCCTCAAAATAGACACATACTGCTCTCTTGCAAAAATAACATTATTCAAAAGATAATCTCCATATAACTCATTTTCACATTCATCTACGATAAATTGGATAATGTTGTCATCTGGATCTGTTATCTGGCTTAGTATCTCATAAAAAATATATTTCACATAATATCGAACACCATCTGAAACCAGCATTTTCTTTCCTGCTGTAATAAAATCCTCAGTATCATAATCTAAAATACTTTGTAGAAACATCTGCACCTGATATCGTCTTCCCGGTGTCTGCTTGATTTTATCACCAATAATCGCTTCTATGCCTTGACCCTTATAATACTTTTCTGTCATTCGTTTTGACATAAAATAATCCAAAATAGACTGGTGTACAAAACCAACTTTATCCTTTTGAACAAGTATCATCTCACATGATATTAAATACTCCAGCCCAGCAGTTTCGACTCTTAAAGTCTGCCTTGGTGCATACAATCGTCCTAATCTGTCTAATGTATCGACAATGCAACTTTCAGTTTCCATAACTGTTTTTTCCGATACACCATCAGTTACACTTTTTTTGCGTATCTGTTGATACCATTTTTCAATCAAATGGCTGGTAGTAATACAATCACTATAGGATTCTTCCTTGTCTAAATGCTGCCATATATAAAGATTACTTGGTATTTGTAGTAATTTTTTCAACTTTAAGGACAATTGACTATATCCTTCCCCAACAATCTTTTTTACAACATCTTCACCAAAATTGTGTATACGAAAATCTATCCAATCATTTTCTGCTGTATCACCTTTCTTTTCAAACAGAAATTTAATGTTATTATCATTTTCAAGATCATAAGCCCTGCAGACAAACACAATTATAATCTTATGTTCTCTATCACGGTTAAAATATCGAACTTGCCTAATTAATTCCATACATACCCAAAGAGCCTCACTCGAATTTGCCTGTGTCCATCTCAACGCATCCAGCTGATCTAATACAATAACCGCCTTTTCATTCTTAGAAATGCAATGTATGGCATGAACTATGGAACCTGATAATCCTAGTTCCTTGCCCCATACCTCACAATTACTATGTGGCACCCTCCTGTCAAGTTTTATAGCAATATGAGGAATACTCTCTTCTTCACAATAATCTATAATTGCTTCTGTGCATCCGCTCTTCCCATATCCTGCTCGACCAGAAATGATAAATGACTTTTCAGATTTTATCGCATTAATGCAGTCATCAAACTCTTTTCTATGAATCAGACCTTCTTTTAACGGTTTAAAAGAATCTCTATACTCCTGATTTATTTCAATAAGTCTTGGAAGAATCCGGTTATCCCCATCACGCAAACGCATTTCAATTCCCTGTTTTCCGAAATAATTCATTAAAATAGGTTGTGTAATTTCTATTCCCAATATATCTTCCATACAAACAAAAGAAAGCATCGCATTGTATACGATATTTTTTTCATTTCTAAACAAAAAGTGAATACTCTGGTCAATGCGTTCCTGAATTTCTACCTCCGAAATTTGTCTATAATATATTCTTCTCAAATAATCTATGCTTTTTAATATATCCCTTTCCACAATGCCATTCTCTTCAAAGACATTTAACCTCATATCTACGCAAAAATCTTTATAAAATTTTTGAAATTCTTTGCTGCTTTTCATGATTTGAACATAATAGAAATCCTCCGCTTTACCATTTGTTTTTACCGCTCGACTATGAAGATCTACCAAAAAGGAACATGCCATTGGACTAACTAATGCTACTTGTCTCTCATTACCTCTATCTAACTGAAAATTCCATGTCTTAAATATTCCTTTTGTCCTTAAGTCAGAAATATCCCAATACTCTTTACTTGCATTTCTGGCTTTGCACTGCTGATGTTCTTTTTCGCCCTTCATCGTCGTAACAAGGATATCTGTTCCTTTTTCATCATCACCTAATGCCTCAACGACAACACTATAATTAACTTCATCAAGAATCTTGAGCATCTCGTAAATAGCACAATTTTGTTCATATGTATTCCCTTGTTTATCAGCTCTTCCACCCAATTCAAATGGCATATTGTTCCTCCGTGTTTTATCCATATATAATTAGTTCATATTATACAAGGCACTACTAATGCATAAATAAAGAAATTTACAAATCCGTTATCTCAGCTTCCAAAAATATTATACTATAAATTACCTTTTCCGACACTAAATTGAAAATATATTTTTCACAACAAAACCTCCAAATCCTTTTGACTTGGAGGTGCTATTTGACCTAATTTCCCTTAGGAACTGTAAAATATTAACATATACAACTTTATGATGTATACTGTTCTTACGAAACACTTATGAAATGAGGAACATTATATGTATGCATTGACTATCAGCAAGGAAAGACAGGAACAGATTATTAAAATCGCAAGCTCCATGTGTGAGAAACAAAAGAGGCAGTATCTTGCAAGCGAGGCAAATCTGTTGGGTTATGGTGGTGTGTCACTCATAAGCAGGATTACTGGAGTGTCACGTGTTACAATAACCCATGCAATGCATGAACTGGACAACGATCAGTTTGAACAACACTGCCGTCAGAGGGCTGTAGGCGGCGGACGGGCAGACCATACAGACCTGAATGGAGAGCTGGCCAGGGCTATAGAAGAAACTGTAAGCGGGGCAACTTATGGATCCCCCATGACAGTGCTGAAGTGGACGCCCCTCAGCCTGCGTAAGATCAGCAGGATCCTGGAAGAAAGATACTACCTGAAGGCAAGCCACAGCACTGTCAAAAAAGTGCTAAAAAAGCTGGGCTACAGCCGCCAGGCAAATAAAAAGATGGAGCAGGTGGGCTCCCCGGCCCCTGACAGGGATGAACAGTTCCGATATATCAATTCCAAGGCTGAGGAATTCATCAATGCAGGCCAGCCAGTCATATCAGTCGACACAAAGAAGAAGGAGAACATAGGAAACTTTAAGAATCAGGGATCCGAATACAGAAAATCCAAGGATCCGCGGCATGTCCTGGACCATGACTTCCCTATTCCGGAGCTTGGAAAAGTCGCCCCATATGGCATTTATGTGCTGAATGAAAACACCGGATTTATAAACCTGGGGACAGATCATGACACTGCGGAATTTTCTGTTGAAAGCATTATGAGATGGTGGGAGATCGTCGGAAAGCATACATACCCTGATGCCACAAAAATATTCATAACATGTGACAGTGGCGGGAGCAACAGCGTCAATGGAAGGCTCTGGAAACAGCAGCTTACAGAATTTTCGCGGATCACAGGCCTAGAAGTGCATGTATCCCATTTCCCAGCAGGTGCATCCAAATGGAACAAAGTGGAGCACAGGCTATTCAGTTACATATCAAAGAGCTGGCAGGGACAGCCCTTAATCGACATTGAAACAGTAATTAAACTGATTGGGTCAACCACCACCACAACAGGATTAAAAGTGATGTGCATTCCCGATTATAATAAATATGAGCTTGGGAAAAAAGTTTCTGACAAAGAATTTAAAAGCCTGCCAATCCAATATCTAAATGATCTTGGAAAAAGGAATTATGTAATCAATGCTAAGGAATGCAGGGAAGTTGTATAGATTATTTATTTACAGTTCCTTATCCCTTAAAATGTCTCTCTCATTGATACATAATAGTTTATTGCTGTGCCTCTTCACTATGCGAATATTGGCTCTTTCCCTTCAAATTTGCTTTTACATCCTTATCAGTAGCTACTACTATCTACTCTGCCATAAAACCATTATTATGCATTCTGATAATAATTCTTGTTACTGTTTTAGCCTAACCAATCGCAATGTCCTTATCCTCAATTCCCTGACTCAGATTACATGTGATGTTTACTTCTCTAGTTCTTTTGACAACAAAACCCCAATCAGACGATGTAATTCACATTCCTCATCATGTTCTGGAAGTTCATTGAACAATCCAATCATAACAATATTTAACAGAACCAGCCTTCCATTGATAAAAACCTATCACATTATCATTAGCAATATATATGATTCATGCTATTCTCATCCATGTTCAACCATACCCATATGGTATATACATACTTTATATATGCCAGTATGATTTTCACAAAACTTATATGTCACTATTTATCGTTTACACATTCGCTTCTTTATAGCAAAACATTTAATTTTTAATGATATTGTCCATATCAATTCCTTGAACCATCTAGCACATACATCAATTGACTTGCAAGCATGATCTGGTCAATAGCCTCTCTCTTTGTGCAAGAAATATTTGCATGAGCTGATGGGTTACGATATGCGGCAAATATTCCCTGAACTCAACCACTACCGGCTAAAGCCGGTAGGTTCAATGTGCTGCTAAAGCA
>CAMWMM010000161.1 GCA_947175285.1 uncultured Lachnospiraceae bacterium | reverse complement strand
ATTCGCGGGAAAGTAGGAACGGATATAACAAGAGTTTTATATTTTTTCTATTATGAAAAGAAGATAATAATAACAAACGGATTTATTAAAAAAACACAGAAAACACCAAAGCGGGAATTAGAGTTGGCAAAGTCATATCGCAAAGATTATTTGGAAAGGATGAATGGTAATGAGTGAATTTCAGGAGTTTTTAAATGAACAATTACAGGATGATGAATTTAGAGAGGAATGGGAAAATATTCAGCCGGAAATGGACGTGATTCGGGCAATGGTCGATGCAAGGATATCACAAAATCTAACTCAAAAAGAACTCGCAGACAGAACTGGAATCAATCAGGCAGATATAAGCAAATTAGAAAACGGAACAAGGAATCCGTCTCTTAAGTTATTAAAGCGTTTGGCGGATGGAATGGGAATGACGTTAAAATTGGAGTTTGTACCTAAGAAACCGGCAAAGAATTAGATTATGGTAATAAATCGAAAACCCCGGCACTGCACCATTGCAGCGCCGGGGTTTTCTTTTTAGGGGAGGATAAGTATTTCCTTATCTTTTGACTATTAACATTGTTACCGGATATGGAAAGTTTATTCATTAATTTTGAAAAAAGTGAAAAAAATTAAAATTTATAAAAATTTTACACGGGAATTTTACAGTAATTAGTTAAGGATATTTACTTTTGCCACAAAATGTTGTATACTAACGAAGTAACTATGCGATATAATGATTACAGAACGGAAAAAAGGTGGTTATAGAAATGGCATTATTAGAACAGTGGCGTAATATGGCTTATTCAGAAACAGCCAATAAGGGAGATTTGCAAAGATTATGGTCTGATTATTTTTTGAAAGAAAAAGAAATCTATGCAGAACTCTTAAAAAATCCTGATAAAACCGTAAAGGGCACTGTCAAGGAACTGGCAGAAAAATTCAATGTCGATATTATGACAATGACAGGCTTTTTGGACGGTATTAATGACAGCTTAAAGAAAGCAAACCCAATAGAGGAAATGGAAGAAGATACCAAAGTAAATCTTGGGTTTGAAAAAGAGCTTCTTTATAAGAATATGGTAGCAGCGGGTGCTGACTGGCTGTATAACTTGGAAGAGTGGAACGACATTTTTGACGAGGAAACCAGAAAGAGTCTTTATAAGGAACAAAAGGAGTCTACTACGATTCACAAGGCGCCGAAGGTATATCCAAATGACCCCTGCCCTTGCGGAAGTGGTAAAAAGTACAAGAAATGTTGTGGGAAAAACGTATAGAAAAAAGCAGGAAACTGAATAGGATGTGCAGCATACTGCTTCTTTGCATTGTCTGTATATTGGGCACCTTAGCCGGAATGCGAACAGATGTTATGGCTGCTTATGAGCCGGCAACTGTTTCAGGAAATGAGACAGACATGCTGACGGATGAGATAAAAGAAGTTCTTGCGCAAGTAAACGGGGCGAGGGTGGAAATCGGTCTGCCGGAACTTGTATGGAATGGGGAACTGGCAGAGGCAGCAGATATCAGGGCAAAAGAGATTGAACAGATATTTTCTCATGTCAGACCGGACGGCAGCGAATGGTGGACGGTAAATGACGAAGTCATCTACGGAGAGAATATTGCCAGAGGATACCAGAGTGCGGACAGCGTGATGGAAGCCTGGATGAAATCTTCCGAGCATAAAGATAATATTCTGTATGCTTCTTTTCAGACAATCGGAATTGCGCTTTATGAGAGTAATGGCAAGTGGTACTGGGTTCAGGAATTTGGCTATTAGATAAAAGTACGCCGTAGCAGAAAGGGGTATGATTTTAGCATGAAAGTACCGGAAGCACCGCAGTCAGAAGTACGGGCAGAGTTTGCGCTCAGCTTATTTAAAAGCGGATATAATTGTGCACAGTCGGTTTTTGCTGCATATGCGGATTTACTTGGGATGGACACAGAGACAGCATTAAAGATGTCGAGCGCCATGGGCGGCGGCATCGGGCGTATGCGGGAAGTCTGTGGTACGGTGTCGGCAATGGCAATGCTTGCCGGATTAAAAGAGGGCAATGCCGATCCGGAGAATGAAGAAGCAAAAGAGCATATCTATGCGCTGGTACGCCGTATGAGCGCTTTATTTAAAGAACAGCAGGGAACAATTATCTGCAGGGAACTGTTGGGAATAGAGGGGATGGAGGAAAGTGCAAAGCCATCCAAAAGGACACCTGAGTTCTATGCCTCCAGACCGTGCGGCAGAATCATTGCCTGTGCGGCGGAGATTATCGAAGATGTCCTTTTTTCATGATATAATAGCCGCAGAAGCGCTGCAAGCGCGAGTTTGCGAAGTTAGATGATATAGTAGAGGAGAATAGAGATTATGATGATAACAGGAGCAGCAATTCTCAGAAAAATTTGGTCGGAAGTAAAAAAATCATCGGAGAAATTCTTTGAGGGTGAAATTACTATTGGTAAAAAAGAGTGTTGGTTATTTGGAGCCATATTTGTTTTAGTCGGTATTGCAATCGGATTTATAAATGCACCGCTGACGCACGGTATCAATATCACTATCGGCAGCAATAATCAGGGAAATGGCTGCCATAATGGAAATCTGGGTGCTGATGATGACGCTGTAGAAGAGGAATGAAGGGAGTAAAGCATTAATGAAAATCACATTAAAAGATGGTTCATGTAAAGAATATGCGCAGCCAATGAGCATTTATGACATTGCTGCTGATATATCGGAAGGGCTTGCAAGAGCAGCCTGTGCCGGAGAAGTTGACGGTAAAGTAGAAGATCTTAGAACAATCATAAGTCAGGATTGTGAGCTGAATATTGTAACGGCAAATGACGAGGTGGGACTGCGTGTTATCAGACATACGGCTTCCCACGTTCTTGCCGAAGCGGTAAAAAGATTGTTCCCGGATGCAAAAGTAACGATTGGTCCGGCAATTGACGAGGGCTTTTATTATGATTTTGATGCAGAGCCCTTTTCCAGAGAGGATTTGGACAATCTGGAAGCAGAGATGAAGAAAATCATTAAAGAAGGGCATAAATTAGAACGGTTTACGATGCCGAGAGAGGAAGCAATCCGTTTCATGGAGGAAAAAGGCGAACCATATAAAGTGGAACTGATTCGTGACCTGCCAGAAGATGCGGAGATTTCTTTCTATGACCAGGGCGGTTTTGTGGACTTATGTGCGGGACCTCACCTGATGAGTGTGAAATCCATCAAGGCATTTAAATTGATTTCTTCTTCCATGGCATATTGGAGAGGAGATTCCAATAAAGCGCAGTTGCAGCGTATTTATGGAACCGCTTTTCAGAAAAAAGAGGAACTTGCCGCTTATCTGGAGCATTTAGAGGATATTAAGAAGCGCGACCACAATAAGCTGGGACGTGAAATGGAGCTGTTTACAACAGTCGATGTTATCGGACAAGGTCTGCCGCTGTTACTGCCTAAGGGTACGAAGATGATTATGAAGATGCAGCGTTGGATTGAGGATTTAGAGGATAAAGAGTGGGGCTATGTCCGCACAAAGACGCCGCTTATGGCGAAGAGTGATTTATATAAGATTTCAGGTCACTGGGATCATTATAAAGAAGGAATGTTCGTGCTTGGGGATGAGGAAGTAGATAAGGAAGTGTTTGCACTTCGTCCGATGACATGCCCGTTCCAGTATTATTGCTATAAGAACAGCCAGCATTCTTATCGGGATTTGCCGATTCGCTATGGAGAGACATCTACGCTGTTTCGAAATGAGGATTCCGGAGAAATGCACGGACTCACGAGGGTGCGTCAGTTTACGATTTCAGAGGGACATCTGGTAATTCGTCCCGATCAGGCGCAGGAAGAATTGAAAAATTGTCTGGATTTGGCACACTATTGTCTTTCTACATTGGGTTTGGAGGATGAAGTAACCTATCGTCTTTCTAAATGGGATCCGAATAATAAAGAGAAGTATTTGGGAGATGAAGAATACTGGGAGTCCACACAGGACAAGATTCGTGAAGTTTTGAAAGCAAAAGGAGTTCCGTTTACGGAAGCGGACGGGGAAGCGGCATTTTACGGCCCGAAAATTGATATTCAGGCGAAGAATGTATACGGTAAAGAAGATACGATGATTACCATTCAGCTTGACTGTGCGATTGCAGAGAATTTTGATATGTATTATATCGACCAGAACGGAGAGAAAATCCGTCCTTATATCATCCACAGGACTTCTATGGGATGCTATGAGAGAACATTGGCATGGCTGATTGAAAAATATGCCGGGAAATTCCCGACGTGGCTCTGCCCTGAACAGGTGCGTGTTCTTCCGATTTCGGAGAAATATGAAGAATATGCGGAAAAAGTCCGGAAAGAACTCGCGAAAAATGATGTGGATGTCACGGTAGATAACCGTTCGGAAAAGATTGGTTTTAAGATTCGTGAGGCAAGACTTGCCAAACTTCCTTACATGCTGGTCGTAGGAGCGCAGGAAGAAGAGGACGGCACGGTTTCCGTCAGAAGCCGTTTTGCGGGCGACGAGGGCGTGAAACCTTTGGGAGATTTCATTGAACAGATTTGTAAGGAAATCAGAACAAAAGAAATCCGAAAAGAAGAGAATCAGGAAGAAAGTAAATAATGAAATTAAAGAATATATCTTTTAAAGAAGCGCTCGGATGGCTTTTTATTGCGGTTAGCTTTGTGATGCTTGCAAACAGCGTCCGCTTGTGCTTTAGCAGAGATATCTGGTATGATGAGTTGTTCACCATAGGGATGATAGAGCATTCCTATGGTGAATTCATTCATTTTACGGCACAGGATGTACATCCGCCGTTATATTACGGTATCACCAAAGGAATAGTAGACTTATGTAAACTTATTATTCCATCGACAGACACGATTATTATGGCAAAGATAGTATCGGTCATGCCTTATTATCTGCTGCTTATTTATGCTCTGGTATTCTTACGCAGAAGATTCGGTACATTTACAGCGGGAGCGTTTACGTTTTGTACCATAGCAATGCCGCAGATGAGCGCTTACACAGTAGAAATACGAATGTACGGCTGGGCATTGTTTTTCGTGACGGCAGCTTTTTTTCATGCTTATGAGATGATTCGTGACAGAAGCTGTCCGTGCAGGCACTATACCGCATTGATGCTGTATGGACTGGCAGCGGCTTATACACAGTATTTTGCCTGTGTTGCCGTCATTATGATATATGTTTCTTTATTGGTGTGGTTTTTCATTCGGTATCGGCTGGAGAGCCGATTCATAAAAAAATGGGCTGTCTGTGTTGCAGTATCCGTTATCGGCTATCTGCCGTGGCTCTTTGTTTTACTTTCTCAGATTCGGGCAGTGCGTGAGAATTACTGGATTTTACCGCTTACATGGAGAAGTATCGGCGGTTGTGTGAAATTTTTAATGAAACCGGTATTTTCGACCGAACAAGTCAATGTAGCGCTTGCCGTGATTTTGTTTTTGCTCTATCTTGCTTTACTGGCAGAGCGCGCCTATCAGACATATCAGTCATGGAAGCGGGATGAAGATAGGGTTGCGAAATTGGAGAATTTTTATTACGCGGCGGCAGGCTGTATTGTATTATGCGGTCTGGTTGCTTTCGGCTTTCTGGCATCCATTATTATCAGACCGATTTTCGTGTATCGGTATATGATTCCGGCAATGGGCTGTTTCTGGTTTTGTTTTGTTCTTAATTTGGATGAAGCATTTGTATTTGGAGCAAAAGAACGCTGTAAAACAGCAGTATCTACTCTGGCGGTGCTTCTGGTTTTTATCATTGGCATTCGGGATTACCGGGCGTTTATGGGAGAAGAAGAATATAAGATTGTTTTAATGAAAGAATGCGAACAGGCAGTTTCCGGCATTGCGAAGGAAGATATCATTGTGTATAATTTTAATCAGCTTCAGGCTGCAGCGGGATATTATCTGCCACAGGAGAATTATTTGTGGTGCGGAACACCGGAAGAATTGATACAGGAAATATTTGGAAATAAACCGGTTGTAGAAGACACCGCGCAGATAAAGCAGTGGCTTGATGCGGGGAAAAAAGTCTGGTTTTTCGGAAGTTTTAACAGCAGGGAAGATATTAAGGCACAGTGGGAGGCCGACGGACTGAAAGTAGAAGAAACCGGCAGTTATATGCTGGAGCGGTATTGGTTTAATATTTATTCGGTTTCAGAATGAAAAGGAAACAACATGGCAATAATAACCTTAATAACGCATATTAAGCGTTAGAAAAATTCATTGAAAAATCAGGAGGTTATTATGGCAGAGTTAAAATGTGGCGTGGAGAATTGTTGTTATAATGAGGAGTGCTGCTGCTGTAAAGGAGATATTATGGTAGGCGGACAGCATGCGGACACAAGCCGCGATACATGCTGTGAGAGTTTTTCTCAGAGGAAAGGTGATTCTTATACCAGTTCCCTGAATCATCCGAGCAAGGTAATCAGTATTGATTGCGAAGCGGCGAATTGTGTGTATAATAGTAATTATAAATGTCATGCGGAGCATGTGGATATTTCAGGATGCGGTGCATCAGATTGCAAAGGTACGGAATGCGCGACCTTCAGGGAGTCTTAGTATGAATTTAGGGGAGGCTAAGCTGCCTGCGTATCGTGTATGATAACAATAAGGCAGGTAGACTGATGAGAAAGAAAATTTTTGTACTTGGTGTTTTGCTGATTTGTTCTTTAACCGGATGTGGGAACAGTGAAGCGGAAGAAGTATCGGCGCCGGATGGCGTTGTGGAAACAGAGCCGTCAGAAGAGGAAACGGCGGCGGATAAGGAAGATGTTTCAGCGGAAAGCAGTCAGGGACAGGCGGAAGACATCGACATTGATGAAGAGACAAAAGAGGAACTGACGACGCAGTTACTGGAAGAAAATGAACTGGATACTTCTATTATAGAAAGTACCGGGGAAACAAGGGGATGTACATTTGCACTGCCGGAGGGATTTACGGAAATTGAGGATATTCCCGGTATGTATGTGACAAAACGTTATCCGATTGACGCTTCCACAATATACTATGTGGAAATGGATAAAGACATTTCCATGCAGCTTATGACAGAAGATACTTTACTGATACAGATACAAAATAATTTTGAGCAGATTTATGGTACGGATGTAGATGTGGATTTGCAGAGTTATGAGAGAATAGCGATAGACGGTTATCCCGCATTCCGGTTTTTATGTACATATACGGTAGACGATGTTGAGATTACCCAGTTGGCATACGTGATTAATGCTGATAAGAGTTACGTTGTTACATATTCCCAGACAAATGAATATGATAGAACGGAAGAGTTTGAGGCAAGTGCGGCAACAATACATTTAACATTTTAAAAATTTTAATTTTTAAAATATTGGTTGACATACCGAATATCATATGGTATAGTGTCATAGTGTGTAAAGAACATATGAAAAGCAAGCAGAGTATCCACTCTCACCCTGCAGCAAATGTGCTCGCAGGCGTTCATAATCAGATGTCGTATCTCCGAAGTATTTTGGGGTTATTTCAGACGTAATTTATGGTGGATAGTTATGCTGTCCACTTTTTATTTTGTGTCACTCGATTTTTTCTTATCAGGAGGGTAAAGCTATTAGCGATTTATTCATTAACGAACAGATTAGAGACAAAGAAGTCAGAGTAATCGGAGAAGACGGGGAACAGCTCGGAATTATGTCTGCGAAAGAAGCGTTGCAGCTTGCAGAGGAAGCCGGTGTTGATTTGGTTAAGATTGCACCGACAGCAAAGCCGCCGGTTTGTAAAATCGTAGATTACGGTAAGTTCAAATATGAGCAGACCAGAAAAGAAAAAGAAGCAAAGAAAAAACAAAAAGTAATTGAAATCAAGGAAATAAGGTTATCACCGAACATTGATACCAATGACCTGAATACAAAAGTCAATGCTGCAAGAAAGTTCATTACAAAAGGAGACAGGGTGAAAGTAACACTTCGTTTCCGCGGACGTGAAATGACGCATATGAATAACAGCAAGCATATTCTGGATGATTTTGCTGAAGCTCTTGCTGATATTGCAGTAGTTGAGAAAGCTCCGAAAGTAGAGGGCAGGAGTATGACTATGTTTTTAGCTGAGAAGCGATAGTGTGGCTCAGTTTAAAATAAACGGTATCCCTATGTGATATCGAATGAATGATAAATACAGGAGGATTTTGAAAATGCCAAAAATGAAGACAAGCAAATCAGCCGCAAAACGTTTTAAAGTGACTGGAACAGGTAAATTAAAAAGAAGTAAAGCTTATAAACGCCATATCTTAACTAAGAAAACCACAAAGAATAAGAGGAATCTTAGAAAACCTGCTATGACGGATACAACGAATGTTAAGAATATGAAGAAAATTTTACCCTATCTGTAAGGAGGAGAATAGACATGGCAAGAATTAAGGGCGGTGTAAACGCTAAGAAAAAACATAACAAAGTATTAAGACTTGCAAAAGGATATAGAGGAGCGAGATCAAAACAGTACAGAATTGCAAAACAGTCAGTAATGAGAGCATTAACATCCTCATACGCCGGCAGAAAAGAAAGAAAACGTCAGTTCAGACAGTTGTGGATTGCACGTATTAACGCTGCAGCAAGAATGAACGGTATTTCTTACAGCAAATTTATGTACGGACTGAAGAATGCCGGTGTTGACATGAACAGAAAGATGTTAGCTGAAATGGCAGTAAATGATGCAGACGGCTTTAAGACATTGGCTGAACTTGCAAAAGCAAATCTGAAATAAGACAAACTATGAAAATGGAGGATAGTATAATGCTGTTCTCCATTTTTTCACCTTAGGAGGGCAGAGATGGAAGAGAATGTATTGGCAGGAATAGAACCGGCGCCGGTTTTTCACTTTTTTGAAGAAATATGTAAGATACCGCACGGCTCAGGCAATGAGGAAAAACTGAGCGATTACTTGAAAGCGTTCGCCGAAGAACGGGGGCTTTTCTGTATTCAGGATGATTGGAAAAATATTATTATTATCAAGGAAGCGGCACCCGGCTATGAGACGGAAGAGACAATGATTCTGCAGGGACATATGGATATGGTAGCGGTCAAAGAGGAGTTGTGCGACATCGATATGCAGACGGAGCCGCTGCGCCTTACGAGAGATGGGGATTTTATTTCGGCAAAAGGAACAAGCCTTGGCGGGGATGACGGTATTGCCGTGGCATATCTGTTGGCGCTTCTGAATGCCAAAGATATTCCGCATCCGCGGCTGGAGGTCATTCTGACCGTGGGGGAAGAAACCGGGATGGATGGCGCCAGAGAAATTGACGTGTCTATGCTGCAAGGCAGAAGAATGCTGAATCTCGATAATGAAGAGGAGGGCGTTTTGCTGGCAAGCTGCGCAGGCGGCGTAAGGGCAGACTGCAAACTGCCGGTGATGTGGGAATCCCGGGAGGGAGGAAGTGATTCAGATACAGGTGGGAGGACCTGTCTCTTATAAACAA
>CAMWMM010000160.1 GCA_947175285.1 uncultured Lachnospiraceae bacterium | reverse complement strand
TCAATACGGAATTAGCCCAACGCCTGAACTCAACGCCTCGTTTTGATTTTACCCGATACCCTACAGAAATAATAACATCCAGTGTATAGAAAGGCACGGGCTGTTTTACACCATCAACACGCATTTTTTGCGTGTTGTTTTCTCTCTCAACTTCCTCTTCTGTAAAAACATTATTAATATGTTTTCTGATTGTTTTTTCATCTCTCTCAAACAGTTCCGCCATCTGATTAGCACTGAGCCACACTGTGTCGCTCTTTACCGAAACGGGCAATGTTATACTTTTATCCGCTGTTTCAAATATAATAATTTCATTTTCCCTCTTCATAGACATTTCTCAACTTTCTTTTGTCACATCAAGGTTCTAACCGAATTTCTTCAAGATACTGCCGCGATACACAAATAATTTATAACGGTTTTAGTTATCTTCCAAACCCACTTATCAACAACTTACAGATTAGAGCTCCTCTTGTATTTTTTCCCTTTTCCTCTTCAGACTTTGCATTTTCATTCATAACTTCTTCCAGAACCTCAATAGCTGTTATCCATTCTTGTTTAGTACAACGTAGCGGTTGTTGATTTGCTAACCTTTTCTTTAGCGAAACCAAAACCTTTCTCGCTTTATTATAAGCATCAACCAAAGGATTTTTTCTTGCAATAATACTAAAAACATAGTCCAAAACATCATTTGCCATTGCAACCGTAATACTGTTTGTTTCATTACTAAATAAAACAGTACTGGGGGTAAAATATTGTATATCCTTATGAATCTTATACCCCATGAAAAGCATATCACTCACTGCAATACCTCCTAGCATTATTTCTATTTGTCATTTGTAAATATTTTAACATATCTTCACAAAATATTTGTACCATTTTTGTTTATTCTTTTACTCTCGGTATTAAGGCGCAAGCTATATTTTCTTTCAATGTTGGCACAGTGCTTTTCACATACTGTCCATCCGCATTACTCCTTTTTCACAACCTCATATTTCCCATAAACAGCATACCTGCCATCGCCCTGGAGGTTGTAGTCATCCATCTCCGGCACTTCCTCGCCGAGCATAACATAAAACGCTTCAAATTCTTCCATACTGTTAAGGCAATATATGGAAAAGATGCATGTTCCGCTTTCCAAATCCAACTGACCGGATTCCATATAAATTTTCTCGGCAGTACAATAAAACACAGTCTCATCCCCATTGCTTAGTGTAACCGCGGTGATCACGCCGCTGCATTCTCCTCCCCAATACATATTTAAAACATAAGCACCGCTATCCTCTATTTCAACCTCGTACTGTTTTTTCAAAAGAGAATCCGGATTGCCATCCTTTTCTGTCATCCGGAAGGAACTGCCCATTTCCGGCAGAGTATCTAGGCGTATAAAAAGAGGAAGGGTTAAGCTTACTATCATCATGACACCTATCAGCCATATTCCCAGGCTCCTTATGTTCTTTTTCTGCCATTCGGAGGGAGATGCTGCCGTTATCTTTTTTATGAATATATAAGTCATCAATAAAATAGCGGCCGCTGCGGTCAATATTACAACCACAGGAGAAATCTCCGATACTAAGAGGAACTTATGCACATCCTCGGACGGTTCCCCAACTCCGCTTAAAAACAGAATTGGTAAAAATATCCATACACTCAGGGAACTAATGCTTGCAAAAATGTATATTGTTTTCAGATAATATACAAATGTCCTTTCGGAATCCCTGCGGTAAGTAAACAACAGACAAAATGCAATCAATACCGGAAGCAAAGGACCTGCCAGGTCAATAAGCGGCTTCCAACCAAGTCCATCCCCTTCAAAATTCATATGGGCATTCCAAAGATAAATAAACTGGAACTCTGTTACTCTGCCCCCATAAAACCATACCGCAATACAGTGACCCAATTCATGAAGAAAAGACATTAAAAATATTGATATGATTACCGCACAAAGTATCTTCTTTAAATCTCTCTTTATTTTCAACATATTGTCCTCCCTTCCTGATCTGATTTCCGGAATGTATACATAAAACCAATCAAAAAGAATAATAGTGCCAGTCCATGCACAATTCCTCTCATGCATTCTTCATATGGAAGTTCCCACCCCTTTAACAAAATCCCTATGCTGCTAAAGAGAAACCCCCAGACAATAAATCCCGACAGCTTTCTTCTTTTTCCTATGACAAATCCCACAGGTTCCCCAATATGTTCTTTCAATTCCGTGAGAATTTTATTCACATGCATTACCTGCCGGAACATTACCGCAGTAAGCGCCATCATCACAAAAGACAGGCTTAATGACGCCAGTGAGCCGTTTATTGCCCGAAGCAGCATTATCATCGTGCAGATGATTTCAAGTATTGCCGCCGCCTTAAACATCAGCTTGATTTTTTGAATAGTGCTCGATACTGGATTCCACATCCGTATATAATTGAAAAGGACCGTCCGCCGCCTTTTTCCGAAGGATTACCCAGAATCCCCACATACATACAAGCTCCACCCCGATATCTTCCATGAACTGCCTATAGTCATCATCCACATTAAAAAATCCGTCTACGATATCAATCTGATATACATATTCCCCAGGCAGGCATTTCTCAAAGTTGTATAATCCCCACCAGTAATCCGTTAAGGCGTAGCCTTTCGCTGCCATTTCATTTAACCATTCTGCTTCCTTTTCGTTATCAAAGTATAATTTGAATTTAAGCATCACTCTCACCCTCCATCAATTCCGCATTCCGCAAAAGCTCCTTCAGACGTTGTTTTTCCTCCGCAAATACCGCTTTTCCCAAATCGGTAATAATATACTCCTTTTTCTTCCTGGAATCCGTTTCCTCACTGTATATCTTAATCCAGCCTTTTGCCGTCATGGTTTGTATCGCTCCGTAAAGGGTTCCCGGCCCAAGCACTACCCTTTTGTCAGTCAGCTTTTCAACCTCCTGAATAATTCCGTAGCCATGGTTCGGCTTTCTCACTGACAATAAAATATAAAACAACGCTTCCGTCAGCGGTGTATTCTTTTCCATTTTTACTCCCCCTGTTCACTTCGTACGAGGCTGTGTTTCCTCTTTGTATATTTCAGTTTTTTTATTCGTATAAAATCTTTTAAGATATATCGTCAAACGATATATCTAGCATTAATATATCGCATGTCGATATATTTGTCAAGAAAAAACAGCGGATGTCACGCTCCGCGAGACATCCTTATGTTAAATAAAGGCCCTGCATTATGCAGAGCCTTACTAAACTTCAGTACTTCTTACTGCGTCAGAATCAGATTCTCCAATTCTTCCGTCAAAGCATTCTGTATATCGCCGCCTGTCAGTGTCCGGCAGTCATCGTACTGAATCGTTTTGTATCCGTCTTCATACCATTTTTCATATACGTTCCGATATTGTTCCGCTGAAACCTCTTTTCCGTCTACCATATATGTGCAATGCAGTTCTTCCTTCTCCACCGTATACTCGTACACTGTGCTCCAGCTTTGCATAAGTGTTTCCTTACTTCCCTCTATCTGATACGCCGCGGAATGTATATCGCCGAACGCATCATAATCATCAAATACGATTCCTTCTTTTTCCCGATAGTGCAGGGTGCCGTACTGTCCGTATTCTCCTACGGGAATTACCTCTCCTCCTTCAAAAGTATAAACATAACCGCCGCCTGCGTGCGCAGATCCTTCCATCACAACAAGCTCCGGCACATCGTCGCCGTCCAGATAAAATAATGAAAAGGCTGGAACTTCCTTAATATTACTCGTTCCCCTCTGAGGTATGTATTCTGCCAAAAACGCCCCATATCCTTCCAATACCTCCGACTGTTCCTCTACCATTTCCACAAGGCGCGGGGAGCATTTCTGTATTAGCAGGGCATTTAGGGCTTTATCAAGCACATCCGTAATCTCTGATCCCTGAATGGAAAAAGCATCATCATATCTAATTAATACATATTCGTATGCATCATGCATTTCTTCCCATTTTTTATCATGTGCTTCTTCCGTAACACTAACGCCGTCTATCTCGTATGTTTTGGGGCTTCCATCAAAAGGCTCATAGTTTCTTATCGAACAAACCAGCTTTGCCTCTCCGTCTTCCACCCGGTAAAAATTGGAGACACCTTCACCCATTCCTGACCAACCGCTGAAAATCATTCCGCCCTTTTCCACATACTGCATACTACTGAAAGAGCCGAACTCGCCTAATTCTATCACAGCTTCCTGATAGTACATATAAACTTTTACCCCCACCGAATGGCCGTTACCTTCTATCAACAACAATTCAGGAATATTATCATTGTCAACAAAAGCCAATGCAACTCTCGTCCATTGCGCATATTCATTTTCTTCCACATACGACTCCAAAAACTGCTGATATGCTTTCATATAAGCACAGCCGCTCCATGCAGTCTCTTCTTCTGATTCTTCTTTTTCTGCATCTTCCGCTGTTTGTTCTATCTCATTCCCGCTTTCTGCATCTTCCGCTGTCTCTTCAGCGTCTTTCTCACTTTTGCCGTCTTCCAATGCGGGCTCTGTAACCGCCTCTTCCGGCTGTGATTCCTGTGGAGAAGTATCCGTATTTTCATTATCCGCACCGCATCCGCTAAACAGTAGGCAGATACTTAAGAAAATTCCTAACATCCGTCTTTTTTTCATATAATGCAATCTCCCTCTGGTATGTATATTCAACATTTTATCGTCTTCTAGTAATGCATTGAATTGCTCGACTTCATTATTTTAGCACAAGTACCCATACATCTCCATTAAAAATTATTCAAACACACTCCGACATAACCAAAGCAGTATAAAAACCACAAGCATCCTTAAAGCTGCGCGGATTAAAACCGCATTTCTTATAGATTCTGTCGAGTTGGTACTGTATCGTATTTTTATGCATATAAAGCTGCTCACACGTCCGGACCAGGGACATCTCTTCCTTATAGTATACTCTCAATAAATGAATATCCTTATCAGACAAATCTCCCAAAAACTTATTGATATACAGTTCTTTCATCTCATCATCCGCATTGGCACAAACCATCTCCAGCCCAAGTGCAGCATAATACGCTACACACCCTCTTTGCTGTGTCTGTACTGCAACCCTGGCTTCATCATAAGACTGATATTGTTCATACAGTCCATGAACCGCCCCGACAGCAACCCGCAGTATTTTGTCATTTTCCTCTGCAAGCTTTTCCAATATGTATGAGTATTTCTTAAGTTCCTGTTGCTCGATAATTAAGATATATTCATTTGGATAGCTGAATGTATACAATTCCGAGCGCATAAGCTGAAATGCGCGGAATATCATATTTTCTATCAGATTCAAATTGTTAGGATGATATCGATTATCTAATTTCACCAGCACAAGCTGATACAGCGCCGCTTCATTAATGCCCTTTTCTTTCATATACTCTGTCACATGTCTGTTTTTGGCTTTATCCTCATCTATCAGGTTCCTGATTATATAGTTCATCTGATTCTTTTGACTGTTATTCCAGTAATCAAATTCCTGCTCTCTGAGCAGCAATATCGTAATTTTTTGCGCGAGATAGGCATATTTCCTGACTTCATCCGGTATCCCACTGATGCCGATTACCGCAATCAGCTCCCCGTTATAGATTATCGGTATATTAACTCCGGCATGTGTCCCGAAAAAAGTGTCGTCATCCTCTACTTCGATTGTCTCTCCTGTCAATGCAACCTGTTTACCGATTTCATGAAACTTTCCAATCCGATTCTTATCCGTGCTGGCATAAATGTTGCCATTCAAGTCAATGTAATTGATATGCTGCCCACACACATCCCTGACTGACTCGACAATCTGCTGTGCTGTTTTTTGACTGATATTCAGAATCATAGTACCTCTCCTTATCACCTGCATAACAAATTCATTATGTTATATATGCTAAATTTTTATATCATTATCTATATTTATTTATTATGTATAATATATCATATACTCCTTATTCATGCTAGTATAATTATATAAAATACAACAGCAGCCAAATAAGGAGGTACTATCATATGAAGGTGACAGTAGCAATTGATTCTTTAAAAGGAAGTCTCTCTTCCATGGAAGCCGGCGAGGCAATCAAATCCGGTATATGCCGCGTATATCCGCATGCCGAAGTTAATGTCCGTCCATTGGCTGACGGCGGAGAAGGAACCGCATATGCACTGACCACAGGCATGGGAGGGGAATGGATTACTATGGAGGCAGCCGGTCCTCTGGGAAAACCGGTCTCATGCAGCTATGGAATTATCCGAGACAGCAAGACAGCGATTATTGAAATGTCAGCAGCAGCCGGAATCACACTTGTATCAGAGTCGGAACGCAACCCGATGAACACGACCACCTATGGCGTAGGAGAAATGATTGTAGATGCTATTAAGCGCGGATGCAGAAGATTTATTGTGGGAATTGGCGGCAGTGCAACCAATGACGGCGGAATTGGCATGCTTCAGGCGCTTGGATACGGACTGCTCACCAAAGAAGGAAAACAAGTTCCATTTGGCGCCAAAGGCTTATCCGTACTTGAGCAGATTACAGACGAACACGTTATCCCGGAATTGGCAGACTGCTCTTTCAAAATCGCCTGTGACGTGACAAACCCTTTATGCGGGGAACAGGGATGCAGCGCCGTATATGGTCCGCAAAAGGGCGCTGATGCAGCCATGATTACACAGATGGACGAATGGCTGGCAAATTATGCGGCACTTTCCAAAGATAAATATCCGAAAGCCGACATGAATAAGGCCGGCACAGGCGCCGCCGGAGGCTTAGGCTTTGCATTTCTTACCTTTACAAATGCGGTTCTCGAATCCGGCATCAAGATTGTCCTCGATGAAACCAGTCTGTCAAAATACATAAAAGACTCTGACATTGTCATCACCGGAGAAGGGCGGCTTGACGGGCAAACCGTAATGGGCAAAGCGCCAATCGGCGTCGCGAAAATCGCAAAGGAATACGGGAAACCTGTCATTGCTTTCTCCGGATGTGTGACAAAGGATGCCACCGCATGCAATGAAGCAGGAATCGATGCATTTTTCCCTATTCTGCGCGGAGTCGTAACATTAGATGAAGCGATGAATGCTGAAAACGCTGCTGCCAACATGAGCGATACGGTGGAGCAGGCTTTTCGGTTAATTCAAACTTTCTCAAAATAATTTAAAAAATATACAGACAGGGGGAGCAAAGACATGACCTACGAATTTACCACACTTGGTGCCATAATTGGCCTGGCCATTGCCATTATTATGATTATTAAGAAGATTCATCCCGCATACAGCCTGATTGCCGGCGCCTTAATCGGCGGCATCATTGGCGGAGGCGGACTTACTGCAACTGTCAATACAATGATCACAGGAGCACAGGGAATGATGTCCTCCGTTCTCAGAATCCTCACTTCCGGAATACTTGCCGGTATGCTGATTAAAACCGGTTCTGCGGAAAAGATAGCAGATGTCATCGTGCAAAAGCTCGGACAGAAAAGAGCAATCGCCGCAATCTCAATCGCAACAATGATTATCTGTGCAGTCGGAGTATTCGTTGATATCTCAGTCATCACCGTAGCACCGATTGCGCTTGCAATCGGCAAGAAAGCCGGTTTTAACAAAGCGAGTGTCCTCCTTGCAATGATCGGAGGCGGGAAAGCCGGCAACATCATCTCACCCAACCCAAACACAATCGCCGCATCAGAGGCATTTGGTGTTGACCTTACTGCGCTTATGATTAAAAACGCGGTTCCTGCATTATTCGCCGTAGTGACAACCATTATACTTGCAACCATCCTCACGAAAAAGACAGGAAAAACCATGATTTCGGATGCGGATTTGGAAAAACGGGAAAACAGCCATCTTCCTTCGTTCATCGCCGCCATCGCAGGCCCGGTTGTCGTTGTATGCCTGCTTGCACTGCGGCCGCTGTTCGGAATCAGTGTCGACCCTTTGATTGCATTGCCGCTTGGCGGTATTGTCTGCTCGCTTGCAACTCTAAATATAAAAAATACGATTTCTTATGCGGAATTTGGTTTAAGCAAAGTGATTGGTGTCTCCATACTCTTAATCGGAACCGGTACTTTGGCAGGAATTATTAAGGCTTCCGCCTTGCAGGTAGACGTAATTAATATCCTTGAAATGCTCAATATGCCTGCGTTTGTCCTTGCACCGTTATCCGGCATCCTGATGGCAGGCGCCACAGCCTCTACAACAGCAGGCGCTACCGTAGCTTCACAGACATTTTCCGGCGTACTGCTTGAGAAAGGGGTATCTGCGGTTTCCGCTGCAGCTATGATTCATGCTGGCGCTACCGTAATTGATTCACTGCCGCACGGCTCATTCTTCCACGCAACAGGCGGTTCCGTCAACATGACCATCAAAGAGAGACTCGCCATCATCCCTTACGAGGCATGCGTGGGACTGGCAAGTACCATCGTCTCAGTTTTAATCTATCTTATTTAGAAATGAGCGCTGCAAGGCGCGTAATACAAGCAGCACTGGCGGAAATTTTCTGCCAGTGCTGTCTCAAATTTTATTATTTCATTTCGGGTAAATTCCCGACTTCTTATGCCAATCACTAATCATTTTTCCAAGCGGCTTTTTTCGCATATCTTCTGAAGTGATTTTAGGTCCAAATACTATTCTTTTTATTTTTTTATTCGAAATTCGCTTCTTCTTCAAAATTTCTTTGAATTCCTTTTTTTGGCTTTTTGAATATGCCAACTCTTTTTCCTGCAGTTCCTTAAGTTCAAGGCTGTGAATCTGATAAGCTTCCTCGATACGCATCTTCGTTATATTATTTTGGATTGCCGTTGTTCCCGCTTCTATTTTTATTGCAAAGTCATCAGACTCTTTCAGAGGAAATTTAAAACAAATATCATTATCCCAATCTATGTCTTCATCAAACGGTGACGCAAATTCCTTGGTACTATCATTCTTAATTCTATTACAATTAGCACATGCAGGAACGAGATTATACAATGATACCGCAAATATCGGATATTTTGATCTGCTGAAAAAATGATCCAACTGAGCTCCTGCTACATCGCCATCCCTGCTGTTTATGTATTCTCTATTACAATAGGGACATACCGTAATATCAGCCTCTTTAACAATCCGCACCCGCATAGTGGTTTTATTCCGCTGCGCGTTTGCTACATTATCAAATGCATCATACACCTCCTTATACAGGTTATTGATATGACCCGGATTTGTATTTGCCGGATTAAAATCAAAGCATTCATGCTCCATATTCTTTATACCTTTTTGATAGTTATCTTCTATATACTTTTGTGCCGCTTTAAGCTTATGAAATGGAGCTAATACAATTTCTTTAAATTCCGGATTATTGCTAGCAAAAAAGTCATTCGGAAGAAACTTTACGCAACTGCTCAATATTAGTTCCTGAACATCATCTCCCACTTTCTCATTAACCACTTCCCAGTATGCTTCTTCAAATTTAGGTGAATAG
>CAMWMM010000159.1 GCA_947175285.1 uncultured Lachnospiraceae bacterium | reverse complement strand
AACGGATACAGAGCTTGAGGAAATGGAGGAACCGGAAATCGAATGATTTGGAAACTTATATATTTACCGGAAGCCCTAGACGATTTAGCTGCTTTAGATAATTCTATCAGACAGTCAGTTATCAAGGGAATTAGAAAGGTACAACAAAATCCTGTTTCCAAAGAGGAGGGTGGCTATGGCACTCCACTTGGAAATAAAGAAGGAAATAACCTTACCGGGCTTTTTAAAATCAAATTCTTAAAATATGGCGTTCGTGTTGTATATAAACTGGAGCGTCAGGCAAATCTTATGAAGATTGTTGTAGTTTCTGTCAGAGCTGAAAACAAGGTTTATGATGAAGCCGGCAGCAGACGTAACAAACATAATCTATAGTCTATATTTTATCACATTTTTTCACCCTTTTATTTTTTTAGAGATTATTTAGAGATAGGACTGTTATTATGGTATCACAGCATGTTGGAATATAGCTTATAAAGGAGAGATTTTGAAAAAATGAAAAAAGTAAAGAAGATACTGGCAGTGGCGTTATCTGTCAGTATGCTGCCTGTATTACTTAGCGGGTGCGGGAACGCCTCGGACAATGGCAATATGGGAAATATTTCTATAGATAACCGGCAGAGTGGCAGCGAACAGGAATCCTCATCAAGCAATACTGCGATGGGACGTTACACGGAGAAAACGATTGACGTGTCAGGAATTACCGGGTATGGATCCGGTCTTTATACATTAGAGGATGGCAGCCTTATTATTGCCGATACGGACAATAATTTTTTGAAAACGGAAGATGGCGGCGAATCGTGGACAACGGATGCAAGAGAGTGGAAATGGGAGCTGCAGGAGGAAAATCATATCAGGAGTCTTGCCGTAGGAAAAGATAATACGGTCGGCGTTATTTATGATACGCTGATGCAGGATTTATCCGCAGAGGATTACAATCCGTTTGTGGAAAATCTGGAAGTAATGATAGTGAAACCGGACGGGACACAGATACCGGTACAGATAAATTTATCAGGAGAAGATGAGAATTTAGACAAGATATGGATAGCAGATTCGGGAAGAATCTTTGTAAGTACATACGGGACAATTGCTAATATCTATGAGATTAAGGAAGACGGCAGCAGCGAAATATTTCTGGAACTGGAATCCATGGCAATGTTGGTACAGTTTCAAAATCAGCTCATGATAATAGACGAATATGATTACAATGGGCTGATTATCTATGATATGGAGAAAGGGCAATATATTGAGGATGAGGTTCTGAATACTTTTATAGAAGAAAACTATAAAGACAGGAGAAATACCGGAGGCAGCTTCTATAAATTGTACTTTTTCATGGGTGAGGAAAACATACTGTATCTGGCAGGCCAAAAAGGACTTCACCGCCATGTTATCGGCGGCAGCGCAATAGAGCAGGTCATTGACGGCGGTCTTAGTATTTTTAACAACCCCTCTTATAACCTGCGCAGCATGCTGATGTTAAACAGCAGTGAGTTTATGGCATTGTTTTCCAATGGCAGACTGGTTCGTTTTACGTATAATCCGGATATTCCGACAGTTCCGAGTGAGAAATTGAAAGTATACAGCTTGGAGGATAACAGTACGACAAGACAGGCAATCACTTTGTATCAAATGGAGTATCCTGATGTATTCGTGGAATATGAGGTCGGAATGGAAGGGGGAGATTCCGTTACAAGAGAAGATGCTTTGAAAAAACTGAATACGAAGATTGCTGCCGGAGAGGGCCCTGATGTTTTTATCCTTGATAATATGCCGGTGGATTCCTATATTGAAAAAGGGCTGTTGGCGGATTTAAGCCCTGTTCTGGAAGGCTTGGACGGAGAGGATGCATTGTTTGAAAATATCGTAGAGGCATTCCGGACAGAGGATAAAATATATGAGATACCATGTGAAATCCAATTACCGGTAATCTTCGGAGATAAGGCATATATTTCCGGGGTAACGGATTTGGAGGAAATGGCGGATGCTATGGAAAATCTAAGGGAAAAATATCCGGAAAAAGATATATGCGGATTTTGTACGGCGGATAGTATTATGAGACTGTTTTCCATGACATCCGTGCCGTATTGGACAACGGATATAGGCACAGTAGACAGAGAGGCTCTTACAGATTATCTGACGCAGATAAAAAGAATTTATGATGCACAGATGGACACTCTGGACGAAGAAATAATTGACAGATATTATGATTTAAGTGAGATGTATCGGGAAATATATGGGTTTAGTCTGGATGATAACTCTGACTGGATAAGAATGGGCATCAACTATGTAGATTATATCATGGGACTTCGCAGGTTAGCAGTCGGTACATTAGAAGGTGATTATACTTATGCTACGCTGACTTCCATGCAGCAGATGATGGAATATGAAGATTGTGAGTTCAGATTAATGAATCCGGATATTTTTTATCCGCAGACATTGGCAGGGATTTGCGCTGTTTCCGAAAACAGGGAGCAGGCGGAAGACTTTCTCAGACATTTACTGGGTAAAGAAAATCAATCTTCATTATATATGGGATTGGCAGTGAATCATGCGGCATTTGATAACATTTGGACAGAAGGTGAAAATGCAGGAGAAGACGATGTATACAGCAGTATGTCGATGATGGATGAAAACGGCATCGTGGTTAATTTAGTTGTATACTGGCCGGAGGAAGAAGAAATCCGGAGATTGCTGAACTGGATGGAATCAGTAAGCATTCCCTATATAGAGGATGATTTGCTGGAAGAAGCTGTCTATGAAGCAGGAGCGGATTATTTGAACGGGTCCCGGAGTCTGGAAGATACACTGGATGCCATTGAGAAAAAGGTTGCCTTATATATAGCAGAATAAAAAGGCGAAAAAAATATCATTATGAAAAGAGGAAAGAAATTGAAAAAAATAAATAGATGGATATCCGTTTTGCTGTTATGTGCGATGCTTGTATCTGCGCTTAGCGGATGTGGTAACAGTGGGGCGGAGAGTGTAGATAATACAAACAATACGAATGCAGGCAGCACAGTAGAAAGTGTGCAGGGTGAAACGGAAAACAATGCTAATGTGCAGGGAACACAGGACGAGAATGCATCTCCTGTGGCAATGGGGCGCTATGTGGAAAACGTAACGGATTTATCAGACCGTATCAGCGGCTTTCGCAGCAGTTTGTTCCGGTTAGTGGATGGTACGCTGATTATTACGGACAGTTCCATGCCGTTTCTGGTTTCTAAAGACAATGGAGAAACATGGGAGGAAGAAAAAAACGGATGGTGGAGCAGGTTGAATGCAGAAGGCCATTCCATTATGAGCAGCGCGATAGGAGCGGATAATACGACCGTTGTGATTTATAGTGACAAAGATGAAGACGGAGGATATACACAAAGTTGTCTGCTTATAAAACCTGACGGGACGGAGATTCCTGCAGAGCGTTCTTCAGGTACGGAACAGCTATTCCCGACAGCAGCAGCGATAGCGGAGAGCGGCAGAGCCTTTATCAGTGTATTGGGAAATGACAATATATACGAGATAAAAGAGGACGGAAGATGTGAATTGTTTCTTACCGTACAAAACGGTGCACCGCAGTTGATGCAGTTTCAGGGAAATCTTCTCATTATGGACGGCTCCACATACAATGCACCGCTTCTCTACGATATTGAAAAAGGAGAATATGTCGAAGATGAGGCGCTTGAAAGTTTTGTAAAAGATGACTATAAGGGCGGAAATAATTTTAATACTGATAACGGATATGAAATGTTTTTCTTTCCGGGAGAAACGGATATTTTATATATTGCCGGAGAAAAAGGTCTGCACAGACATGTCATAGGCGGCAGCGCCATGGAGCAGGTGATAGACGGAAACCTGAGTACATTCGGAAATCCGGCGCACCGGATATTGTCGGTAGTTTTATTGGAAAATAATGAATTTCTGGCGTTATTTGACGATAGCAGGCTGATACGGTATACATATGACCCGGATATGCCGACCGTGCCGGCTGAAAGACTCAGTGTATACAGTCTGAAAGAAAGCAGTACGATACAGCAGGCGATTTCACTTTATCAGATGGAGAACCCGGAAGTCATTGTACAATATGAAGTCGGCATGGGTCAGGATAGTTCCATTACAAGAGAGGATGCGTTAAAGAGCCTGAATACGAAGATTATGGCAGGAGAGGGTCCCGATGTTTTGATATTGGATGGTATGCCGATTGCCTCCTATATTGAGAAAGGGCTTCTGGCGGATATGACATCGATGCTTACCGGATTAAACGGGGAAGAGGAATTGTTCGGAAATATTGTGAATGCCATGAAGATGGAAGGCGGTATCTATGCAATGCCATGTGAAATAGAGATTCCCGTCATATCGGCAAAAGAGAAATACCTGTCCGGTATGAAAGATTTAAAGGGTATTGCAGATACGATAGAGACGCTCCGAAAGGAAAATCCGGAGAAAAACTTAATAAGTATTTGTTCGGAAAGAGGTGTCCTGCGTTTCTTCGGTATGGTTTGTGTTCCGGCATGGACTGGCGCAGACGGTTCATTGAATAAAGAAGCGGTTACGGAATTTTTAACACAGTCAAAAAGGATATATGATGCGCAGATGGATGGACTTCCGGATAAAATCATAGACAGCTATAAGCGTGGTAATGAGAGCTGGATACAGTACGCCGGAGAGACAAGAGAAGATTCTATTTATTTTAGAAGCGGTATAAACTCCATGGAGTATGTCGGAAATTATGAGCAGGTGATAAAAGGAACCGTGAGCGGACTCTGGAGTTATTGCGACTTGATTTCCGCAAACAGGGTAGCAGGTTTTGAAGACTGTGAATGGTCTGTGATGAACGGACAAAGCAGCAACGTTTTCTGTGCCGAAACCCTGCTAGGTATCAATGCGACATCGCCCTATGCGGCGCAGGCGGAAGACTTCATCAGGCTGTGTCTTGGCAGAGAAAATCAGATAAATTTGTTTTATGGTCTGCCGGTCAATAAAGCGGCATTAGCGGAAATATGTATCGCAAATCCTGCGGATATAGGTGAAAACGGTGAGTATGGGTATATAGGTTCCTCAAATGAGGACGGCGAGAGTCTTGAATATGTGACCTACTGGCCGGATGAGAGTCAGGTAGAAAGGCTGAGGAGATGTGTAGAGTCAGCAGACACGCCGTATATAGAGGATGCTGTAATCGAGAGAGCGGTATATGAAGAGGGTGTCATTTATTTGCAGGGAAGAGAAAGTCTTGAGGAGGCGGTTAATAATATTTATAAAAAAATAGCCATTTACATGGCGGAATAAGACAGAAAACAATTCTAAGACTGTGAAAACAGCCTTGGAATTGTTGTGTTTGAAAGAACTATTTACCAAAGGGGGTACAATATGTTTTATAGAATTAAATTTAAAAGAGTAACCGCATTGTTTATGGCGTTTCTATTATTGCTTTTCGTAAGCGGGTGCGGCAATACGGATAGTAATGGTGCTGCGGGAACTTCACAAGGCGGCAGCGAAGGAAGCGGGGAACTATCTCCGGAAGCGATGGGACGTTATGTGGAGGAAGCTTCGGATTTATCGGGCAAATTATCCGGAGACGTAAATAGGTTGTATAGGCTGGCAAACGGAAATCTTGTGATATCCGATACATGGACAAATTTTCTGAAGACCGGAGATGACGGCAAAATCTGGATGACAGACAGCAGAAGATGGCGCACGAAGATGATGGAGAACGGCGTCTATATCATGAACATAGCAATAGGCATGGATAATACGGTCGGGCTTATCTATCAGAAGGATGTGGAAAGTGATGACAGCTCAGACAATATGGAAAATGATGAGAACGAGGATGAGGGGTCTCAAATCGTATTAAATCCGCAGCTCCTTATTATTAAACCTGATAATACGGAAATCCCTGTAGATATTGCGCTGACGGAAGATGATGCGTATCTGGATGATGTATATATAGCGGAGAACGGCAGGATTTTTGTTACGACAAGAGGGACATCCAATATTTATGAGGTGCAAGAAGACGGCAGCAGCGAACTTTTTCTTATGGTAGAAGAGGGACATCCTGAATTCATTCAGTTTCAGGGGAATCTGATGGTGATGGATGCGTATGGCTATGACGGATTGCTGCTCTATGATATGGAGAAAAAGGATTATATAGAAGATGAAATTTTAGACGAATTTATATCCGAAAATTATAAAGACCGGCAATACGGTAATATGAATTCCTATGATTTGTTTTTCTTTTTCGGGGAAGAGGATATTATCTATCTGGCAGGAGCAAAAGGATTATACCGCCATGTGATAGGCGGCAGCGTTATGGAACAGCTTATCGACGGAAAACTTTGCAGTCTCGGAAATCCTTCCTGTGCGCTGCAGGGAATGTTAGCGCTTGAAAATAATGAATTTCTTGCGTTGTTTTCGGGCGGTAAGGCAATACATTATGTTTATGACCCGGATATTCCTACCGTACCGGGTGAAGTGCTTAGCGTATATGCTTTGGAAGATAATGAGATGATGAGACAGGCAATCAATCTTTATCAGACTCAGCATCCGGAAGTCTATATCGAGTTTACATGCGGAATGGGCGATAATTCCGTTACAAGAGAGGATGCGCTAAAGACCCTGAATACAAAAATTATTGCAGGAGAGGGTCCTGACGTACTGCTGTTGGACAATATGGCGATAGATTCCTATGTCGAAAAAGGACTGCTTCTTGACTTGAATCCGATTGTAGGAAGTTTAAGCGGAGATGCGGAACTGTTTGGAAATATTGTAGATGCCATGAAAACGGATGGACAGCTATATGCAGTTCCTTGTGAAGTGAAGCTTCCCGTCATGATGACGGACAAAAAATACCTTTCCGGAGTGAATGACTTAACGGATATTGCGGATATGATAGAAAGATTACGGGAAGATAATCCGGAACAGGATTTGATTGGATTTTGTTCGGAAAAGAGTATCCTGCGTTTATTCTCACTGACTTGCGCTCCGGCATGGCTGACAGATTCCGGCGAAATCAATAAAGATACGGTTCGGGAATTTTTACAGCAGACGAAGAGAATTTATGACGCACAGATGGATGGTATTCCGGACAGGATAATTGATAATTACGAAAGCATGGCTAATGATTATGTAATGTATAACGGAGTTGCTTCTTTTGAGGATTCTGACTATGTCAGAATGGCAGGAATCAATCAAATGAATTATGTAGGCGGATGTAACAAGATGTTAATTGGCTGTTTTGATTATCTTAATATCACGTCTATTACAAAGGCGGGCGGATTTGAAAATGCTAAATGGGCGTCTATGAAGGGTCAGGGCGGCAATGTGTTCTGGGCGGAGTCGTTACTTGGTATCAACGCGGCTTCGGAGAAGCTGGAACTTGCTGAAGATTTTCTGAAAGTGTGCCTTGGCAAAGAGAATCAGTCGTATTTTTATCGAAGTCTGCCGGTAAATAAAACTGCGTTTGATGAGAGCTTTGCATGGCCGGCAGACGTGGACAGCAGCGGAAGGTACGGTTCAGTTTCTACGAATAGCTACGATGGAGATTATATTAGTTTGGTTCTTTACTGGCCGACGGAGGAAGAAGCTGCAGTTTATAAGCAATATATGGAGTCAGTGGATACTGCGTATTATGAGAATGAGATAGTGGAAAACGCCGTATACGAAGCAGGAATAGCTTATATACAGGAAACACAAAGTCTTGAGGAGGCGGTGAATGCGATTGAGAAAAAAGTTTCACTTTACATGGCGGAATAGAAAATTGCAAAGGGCATTTTTCCTGTTTCTGGCGCCCAGTTTTTTCGGGGTGCTGGTATTTGTGCTGATTCCGTTTCTGGATGTATGCAAGCGCTCTTTCACAACGGCGGTAACGAATCAGTTCAACGGTATACAGAACTATAAAACGATTTTTACAAATCAGGCTTTTGTGTTGGCAGTTAAAAATACAATCCGGTTTACGATTGTCTGTATTCCGTTACTGGTTGTTGTCGGTCTTATTATTGCATTACCGATTAGTAAGATGAAAAGTGCGGGAGTAATTAAGTCATTATATTTATTTCCGCTTGCCATGCCTACGGCAACGATTGTCATTGTGTGGAAAATGTTTTTTTATAAGCAGGGATTTCTAAATCTGTTTTTGGCATGGCTTGGGGAAACGAGCGGGCTATGGGGCGAAGTACATAAAGATTACCTCGGAAGCAGCGCGGCGTTCTGGGTGCTGGTATTCAGCTATATCTGGAAGAATACGGGATATACGGTCGTATTGTGGCTTGCCGGAATTTTGGGTATTTCAAACGAAATGATAGAAGCTGCACGAGTGGACGGCGCTTCCGAAAGACAGACCTTTTTTAAGATTGTACTTCCCAATTTAAAAGGCACCCTTTATACGATAGTAATACTTTCTTTCCTGAATTCTTTTAAAATTTACAGAGAAGCTTATCTGGTGGCAGGGGCTTATCCGGAGCAGGATATTTATCTGTTACAGCATTTATTTAATAACTGGTTTGTCAATCTGGATTTTGATAAGATGGCGGCTGCGGCTGTCTGTGTAGGCGGATTTTTATTTGTCGTTATTATGCTTTTGCAGCGTTTATGGGACAGTGAAACCGAAAAGTAACAGAGCGGATAAGAGAGGATGGCGTATGACGAAAAAGATTAAGTATATAAAACGAGAAATTACGACAATTCTATTGCTGCTTCCGACGGTGTTTGTCTGTCTGCCCATGATTTTGTTAGTGACAGGTTCCGTAATGGGAAACGGGGAACTGCGGCAGTATCTGTCACCGATTTTTGCAGACAGTATGGAATATATCAGTTGGAAGTTAGTGCCTGATTACCCTACGTTTGAAAATTATGGGAAGCTGCTTTTTCTGACACCGCAGTTTTTTGTGCTATTTTGGAATTCAATGAAGATGGTCGGCTGTATTCTGGCAGGGCAGCTTCTTGTAGGCGTACCGGCGGCTTGGGCATTTGCGGTCTATAAGGTAAAAGGAAGCAGAACGCTTTTTGTGCTGT
The DNA here is from genome assembly GCA_947175285.1 of uncultured Lachnospiraceae bacterium. The sequence continues at coordinate 487 of CAMWMM010000159.1, read as the reverse complement.
ATGTGGTGTTGATGCTGATGCCTTTTCAGGTTACAATGCTTTCCAGTTATCTGGTACTCAACAGACTTGGTATGTTAAATACATATCAGGCGGTGATTTTACCTGCGGTGTTTTCTACGTTTCCAGTTTTTTTATCCTACGGGGGATTTCGCAGTATTCCCATGCAGCTGCTGGAGGCGGCACGGATTGACGGAGCAGGGGAATTTACCATTTTCCGGAAGATAGGGCTTCCGCTTGGAAAGAGCGGATTGTTATCGGCAATGGTGTTGGGATTTTTGGAATATTGGAATATGATGGAGCAGCCGATGGCTTTTCTGGAGGAAAAAGCATTATGGCCTCTTTCCCTATACTTGCCTGAAATCACATGGGCGCAAGCCGGATATGCTTTTGGCGCATCCATTATTACATTGATTCCGGCGGTATTTGTATTTGTCTGGGGACAGGACTATCTGGAGCAGGGAATTATTTTCTCCGGATTAAAAGAATA
>CAMWMM010000158.1 GCA_947175285.1 uncultured Lachnospiraceae bacterium | reverse complement strand
CGTTGATCTGGTCATAATAGTGATCCCAGTAAGGACTGTCTTTCTCATTCCCGTTATAACAGTAATCCATCATTTTTTCCAACCGGTCAAATATTGACCACATATCCAGCTTTTTATAAAGCGCCATTTTTCATTCCTCCTGCCGCATATACTTATTTGCCAGCCTTACAATCTTATAACATCTCCCATCTGTCTGTCATAGAAATATAATGAATAAGAAAGGATTTCCTGCGTACTGACCTGTGTATCATTGATTTCTTTAATCATTCCCTTAATCTCTGCATAATTGTTGTCATTATCGGTCGGTATCAGTAACAGCTCATGAATAGAAGAAGGAATAATATACAGGCTGCTGCCAGTCTTATCGGCAAATTCCTGAATCAACCCTGGATACAGCATACAGGCTGCACCTTCTACCCGGTTTTTATTACTAAGCACATACATCTGGACATCTTCAAAAAATTCCTCCATATATTCACTATGATCAGAATCTTCCGTATTTTCAGCTTTCATGATCTCACATAAAACTTCTGGCATGGTTTTGATCTCATGCCCTAAATGCAGCTGCGTATTTACCTGTGCCGCCTGATACAGTTCTTCCACAGATACACCCCACAATTTCTGGTGTACATTATGGACCAGTATTGTGGCTATCCCTGTATCTTCCTGCGCAACAAGGCACTGAAAGACAATAGCCAGGTCCAAATATTCAATATGAGGTATGTCATCTAACAATTCTTTATTTTTCTCTGCATTGATAAGTTTATAAACAATACGCTGCCTTATTTTCTCATAATCCAGCAGATATCTCATGTCTATATTCTGCTTAACTTTGTTCTTATGGTATGTACCTATCACATCATTGATGACATTGGCAAACGTTGTCTCTCCACTTATATAAGCTTTGTAATAATCATTGAGATAAACAGTTGGTGAAAGATTATTGTTATCTTCCACTATTGTAATACCTTTAAGTGTCATACCATTGTTTTTCTTTACGTCACTGATCCTTATTTGACAATTGCTGTCTACTGCCTTTTCAACTTCATTTTTAACTGCCCCCGCAAAATTCGCAAAATCCATCATCATTCCACTCCTCACTTTTTATCGGTTACTGTTAATTAAATAAGGCAAAACCGAAGTTCTGCCTTATGTTTAAAGTTCTGTTATTTAAGCTGCTGATTTCTTTGCATTTGCCTTTGCTCTCGTTCGCGGCTTTGCAGCTTCTTTTGGCTGCTCCGGGATTTCTTCCTCTGCAGCATTGCTGGCTGTATTGCTGGCTGCAGCCTGCTGCTTATCCTGCTGTTTATTTGCCGAACGCAGTGATACGTCCCAGTGTGTGATATCCATGGATACATTTGACATTCCGTCTTTTGCATAGGTATTAATGAAATACTCAACATCTACTAACATTCCAACCTCGACAGTAAGATTCCGCGGCACAAATCCCTGCATCGGAATAAATCTTGTTATCTGACCGCCCTTATCTTTGCTCCAGTAATGGTCCGCGATATTAACAAATACCTTTGTACCGTTTTCACCGCCTTTGACGGATTGCACAGAATCCCATTTTCCATCTGTATTCTGTACCATGATCTTTGCTATGTTACCTACAATTGAATTTCGCTGCATAATTTTATTCTCCTATTCAATAATTTTTTCAATATTTCTTTCGAGCCTGACAAGGCTCTTTCCTGGCTGGTCCAAAGTGCAGGAGGAGACCGCTATGCTGGTTCCTCTTACCTGTAATTAATTAAAGGGCAGTTCCTCGTCAATCCCGTCAGGAATGTTTCTGAAGCCGTCATCTGTATTTTCTGCCTGAGTGTTATTGCTTACATTGGCATTCGTGCTATCGTTCATGCTGTCGTCCATGTTATCGCTCACATCATCGTTGAACTGGCCACCAGCAACACGCATTCCCCGTTCCGGATCTATACGGGCTCCACCGCTCCCCATGCCAAGGCTAAAATCCCAGTTGATGACATCAAAGGCAATCGATGTATATCCGTCCCTGTCAACATACGGGTTAACAATGAAATCAGCCGCGACAAGCTGTCCTTTGCAGATCGTTGTGCCTTCTGATACAAAAGCCTGAAATGGGATATAGCGCGTTTCCATTCTCTGATTCTTTGAAGACCAGAAGCGATCAGCAATGGAAAGAAAAATCTTTGTATCACCATTCATGCCCGTAACCGCATCACGAAGAACCCAATTGTTATTTTCGTTAACACGGATGTTTGCAATAGTTCCTATAATAGTGTTTCTCTGTGCCATAATAAAATCTCCTTTTATGTTTATTTTTGTTTCAATACACTATCCGTGCCCGGCAGGGCATTTACCATAAACAAAAAGGGATTAGAAATACATATAAAAAATAATTAATTACGTTCTTTAAATATATTTGTTTTGATATAAATAACCACTGCAAACAAAATATGTAAAAATCAAGAATTTAAATTTTAAATTCTGTTATATCAAAATATAATTCTATTTTAAACCTTCACATATTAGGATTGTTTCATACATTTATTTATATAATCTGGATTTTCTATTTTTTCAGGATAATTATTCATTTAATATGTACAATATATTAATGATAAAATAATATTTTATTCACAATATAATCAATTTTATGTCATAATACATGGACAAATCATACTATATATGTTTAATTTTCAATATTATTATCTACATATTCGATACATATTTTAAACATATTTATCCCAATTCAATTATATTGATACAGATATTATTACATTGACAATCAATATTCCGCTTGCTATAATCGAATTACTTTGCATTTAGAAAGGAGTGAAAATCGAGCATGACTCGGTATACGATTTGTTTCGACGAGGAGAAAGATGCCAATATTCTTCGGTGGATGGATGCACAAATTAATAAGAGTATGTCTTTAAAAGCGCTAGTGGAACGTTCAATAGCGTATGAGGGATATAACGATATATTCCAACTTGTCTGGCAACGAAATATACATAATTCCGAACAGATTCCTGATGGACCGGCACCGACTACAACAGAATATAATACACAGCAGCACAAACGAAAAAGAGGCCGTCCCCGTAAAAATGCTTCTTCACCCTCCACTTCTGTATCTGTTATACCAGAAACAGAAGCTGCGGAACAAAATGAAGAACATGTGCAAGCTAATCAGGCTTTAACAGCACAGCCTGACATACACCAGTCCATAAATACTGCCCCATCTTCAATTGACAATCCAGAAGCCACTTCTACATCTGAAATGTCCGCAGGACAGAATAAAGAACATATTTCAGATAAAGAGCCTGCTATCCCAGAAAAACAATTTATGAATGTCAATAACAACAATGCAGAGATTGAAAATGACGGATACCGGCGGCCAGGAAATGTTAACATTGATATGGCAAAATTTTTTGGATAATAAATAAAAGATTAGAGGAGACATAGTTATGAAAAACAGACCAGAAAACATTTTAGTAGGTATGGATATCGGAAATGGATATCTGAAAGGAACTGCAGTTGTATCAGATGCGAAAAACAGCATTGACATAGACTTCCAGAGCGTTTCTTCTCTTGCGATTGATCCTGTTTCATTTGGGATAGATCCGGACAACAAAACAGACGTAGACGAAGCTATAAATGACATATTTAACTGCCTGGACGCGTCTTTTAACACCCCCCTTGTAAGTGACCGCTACAGACACATATTTGGCCGGCAGGGTATCGTACATTATCCTGAAGGAGTGCGTCAGTTTGATGTGACCTTAAACAGGATTGGAAAAGCAAAGGATGAATTAAGCTCTATTTTATGTCTTGGAACCATTGCTGGAATCGCCTTAAAAGATTATTATGCAAAAAATGGTGAGCTCCCATCAGAGGATATAGATGTAATTGCCCGGATAGCTCTTGCCCTGCCAATTGATGAATATATCGAGGAACGGGAAGCCTATCCGGCAAAACTATACAGTTGTGAACGGCATACTGTAGAAATACATAATTTTAACGTTAAGCAGAATACAATAAACATCAATATAAGATTTGAGGATGTAGCTGTATTAGCTGAAGGCAGCGCTGCCCAGATTGCAATTGTTTCCAATGGAGCGGTTTTCATTCAAAACCTTCTCGATCAGGCAAAACAACTGAATTCCACATGGGAACCAATTACTGCAGATGATATTATTGCAGGCGATTCAACAGTAGGCATTGATATCGGTGAAGGTACAGTGAATTACACTGTATTTGCCGATGGCACATTCTCCCCAAAGCTTTCCTACACATTTACAAAAGGCTATGGATCAATACTTGATAATGCGATCGCCTCAATAAAAAAAGAAACCGGACCCAGAAAACACATTTACAAAAACCGTAAGGAATTAATCAATTTCCTAAGTAAAGAAGTAACTGGGACCAAAAAACTTCAACGGGAAGTTGCTGATACAAAAATTGCTGAACAAAAGAAAATATTTGCAAATGAGATTGTTGCACATCTGTCAGAAGTACTCTCTTCTGTAGGCAGCATAGATGTAATATATGTTTATGGCGGCGGTGCAAACGCCATGAGAACAGACTTGTATCAAAATTTAATACCAACAGTAGCCGCATCAAACCCGCTTGCCCCAATTCTTTATATGGAGAAGGATTACTGCCGTATACTTAACAGAGATGGATTGTTCTCTTGTGCCCTTGCGCGTTCGGTAGCTTAACTAACAATCGCAAAATTCTAATACACTAATACATTATATGACAATAAAAATGGGGAACTCCATCTGCTGATCACATATTTAAGCAGATGGGGTTCCCTAACTATCTGATCATGCGGCAAATCTGATTAGAACAATTTCAAGATATGTCTTCTCGGCATAGCGCAGGCACTCTGCAGTACCGCCATTATCATTATGAAAATCAATTCCCTCATAAACGCCGATTATTTTGTCAGAAGCATTACACATTGCATGATTCCTCCTCATCAGAGCATCTACGACCTTAAATGATTGTCCCTTTTTATACAGATAAACAACTCCGTCTGCTTTTTCAAGCATGATCCTATATTCATGACGCGAAAACATTCCCTCCTCATTCCATCGCAATTCCTGTCCCTCATATGGAACATATACGATATTCTGAACCGAACAGCCTTCTTTTTTCAATCCTTCAACTGCCCCAAATGCAAGCTGATCGATTCCCTGTGCTCCTCCTGTAATAAAACGGGTATAACCCTGCTTAATAAGAGGTCTGAGTATTTCCTTTAATCTTCTTACGAACACAGTATATGGCACTCTACTCGTATATCCAACAAGCTTATTCGGTCTGTGACCTGTAAAGCAAATTGTTTTCCGTTCTTCATTAATAACCTTACTGACATCAATTACATTCATTCAACATTCCTCCATACATAGTTTACATTTTCTATTTTCAGAGTGTGATCCGTGTCTGAAACAGACATAAAAAAGGAGCCTACGTCCCAATCCCAACAGCCTTTTTCGCGAGACTGTCTGCAAATTCATTTCCTAGGATTCCCGAATGTGCCTTAACTTTCAAAAACCTTATGGCAAGACCTTTTGCAATGATCTCCTGCATCGCATCTCTATATGCCGCAGTTTCTTCGTTCTTGCACTTCCAGTTTCCATTAACCCATGCTTCAATTCCTTCATAATCGTATAGGATTGTGAGTCTTTTCAGTTTAAACTTCAGTGCCATTCTTGCCGCTTCAAGGGCGCCCTCAATTTCGCCGGCAACATTGCGCATTTTAGCCATATCCGGTTTACAGTCCGCTCCGGATATTGGATATTTTACGCCATTGGCAGACAGAAATCCGCCATATCCGTATGTATCTGTATCTGCATTAAAACTGCCATCTACAAAAGCATAATCACCTTCTGGTTCTTTCATTCCTTCAACAGATAATACAAGAGATTCCTCGCTGCCATCTTTCATGTAATGCTCGGCATCTTTCCTGGTCTTGAAACTTTTATATTTTGCATCAGGAAATCCCTTTACCAGCTTTTCAGCCTCCTCCCATGACGTATAAATCCCTGTTTCTCTTCCCACTTTAATAGCATAATATTTCATATTTTACCTCCATCGCATTAATTGTTTTAATGATCACTTATTGCTAGTCATAATAGGGTACAATCAGATAATTGCCAGTTATAATCTTGTCCCCTTCAAGACCATTTGCATGCTTTATCTCTTCAACAAGTTCTTTGGTTGTATAATTTCCAGTTTTATTATCTTCTGCTATACTCCATAATGTATCTCCATGCATGACTTCAACTGATGTAAATTTCTTCCTGTCATTGTATTCAGAAGCGATTGGAATTGTCTTCTGTACATTTAGAATATTTTCCTTTTTAACTTTAACTACCAGTGCTAACATCAATACACATACTACTGTCAAAAAGTACTTTATACCCTGTATCTTACTTTTCATTCTTAAAAATTTTTTCATACCAACTCCTTGTTTATCATACTGATATGGATTTTCAAATCCACAAATATAAACGTATTCATTATGCAGATATTTCTTCACTGTCACAGGCAAAATCTGAATGTGCTTTGGGATAAGGCCTGATTACATTGTCCAATATGACTCTTAATCTTGCTTTTACAGTAACCTTCAAACCGTTTTTTCTTTTTTGTTAAATAATTTCATATTATTTGTTTCCTTTCTTTTTATTTTGCATAGCTGCATTACTATGTCATTATTAAAACCGTATCGGCATAGCCGATAAGAAATATAGGATGTATTTTCGAAGGAAAACTATAATATTGCACTAAAAATAATAAATATCCTTAATAATTTATTCCGTCTTCAATGTTTAGTCACACCTTCAAATAGAAATATCCTTTGAGGCAAATTTTCCAATGGAAAGGAATCGTCGCATCCCCAGTGTTTTCAAGGCCTGCAGCACTATTTCCAGTATTTCTTATTGTCTATTTTCAGACATAAAAATTCTCTTTTTTCTTATTTCATATTTGTGATTGCAAAATATACATTTGACATTTTATTAATATGTGTTAGTATATTGTCTATAAAGGAATAGCCGCCAATATAGAAAACGTCCTTAATTTTCCATTGGAAAAGAACTGCTACAATCCCAGTATTTTCAAGGCTTTGACGGGTGTTTCAATACTTGCTTATGAGGAGGAAATGAATAATGTCAAAGATAATTATGGTCGCCAATCAAAAAGGTGGTGTCGGTAAAACTACTGTATCTTTTGAACTCAGTGCAATATATGCTCAAAACGGTTTTAAGGTCTTAACAATAGATCTCGACGGCCAAAGAGATTTTTCAAAATATGCCAAAGCTGATTTCAAAGACAAACCTACCATTCGGACAATTTTATGGGCAATCAAGAAAATAGTTGATGAGATTGATGAAACAGATGATTATGACACACAACACATTTTAGGTGAAAACCTTGATTACCTAAATCCAGACTATGACGTAATAACAAATGCTATCCAGCATTCTGATGAAGGTTTTGATTTTATCGCATCAAGCCAGTATCTTGATAATGCAAGTATTGAATTTCATGATGTTGGAGACATTACTTTACTAAAATACTTAATGAAATATCTCAGCGAATATGATTATATCTTTCTGGATTGTGCCCCCGCGAGAAGCTCCATTTTGCAGATGGCTTATGTTGCATCAAACTATTGTCTCATTGTAGCAGAAGCTGACCCCTTTTCTATCGGAGGTGTATTCGAGTTAGCAAAAGACATAAAATCATTCAACAAAAAAGATATTGCAGATTGCTATATATTGGGTGTAATCGTTAACAAAGATGATGCAACGAATGGTCAAATTGATTCTTATAAAGAATTGTGCGATAAAGGTCAAAAATATGGCATACTACCATTTGAAACAACCATTAACAGAAGCTGCGCTGCCACTGACGCAAAAAAAGCCTATATGTCCATTTCTTGTTACTCAAAGCAGACAAGAGAAAACAAAAAAAAATCTAAATCAATATTAACTGCATTTGATTTGTTATATAATGAAATTAACAAAAAAATATCCGAGATTGAGGAGGTATAATAAATGGCATCCAGAGCAAAAATGAGCGAACTGAGAGCGGACCTACTTAAAAATGCAAAATCTAAAGAAAAAGAGTCTCAAAACGAAACAGATTTTGATGATGTTCCTTTAGTTGGGATTGCATCGCAAATTAAAAATGCGGAAGATTCCAAAACAATTTATTTCTGTGAACCAGGAAATTACGATCTTCTTCCATATCCTGACGTTGAAATTCGTTTAGACCTCCATACGGAAGAAAAACGAGCCTCCATGGTTGATTCCATAAAAACAGACGGTATTCTTGAACCAATCCTAGTATGGCATCAGGATGATAAAAAATATATACTTGCCGGTCATAACAGATATGACATAGGCAAAGAACTGCAGATACGGATACCCTACATAGAATTTTCAGGGATTACAAAAATGCAAGCTGATAGAATTGTTATTATTACAAACTTACAGAACAGACAGTATACTGAAATGAAACCCAGTCAGCTTGCCGTAATGTTAAAGCGACTTGTCAATGAAACTTATGACGAACTGGACAAAAAAGATATCGTTGCCCAGATTAATGAACAATTTAGTTTAGGCACAAAAAAGATATATCAATATTTGAGATATAATCAGCTGATTAAGAATTTTTTGGACATGCTGGATAATGGTAACATATCCTTGTATGTGGGATATCAGATTGGTGGTATAGACCATTCTATACAAGAACATCTGTACAATTTTATCTCTGAAAACCAGATTAGTTCTATTTCAATGAAACAGATAGACACATTATTTAAGAAAAATCCTTCTTTATGGAATGAAGATTTATTCTGCAGGGTGTTTGGATTGAGCGAAAAAAAAGTAAGGTCTACACGTAAACCAACTAACATTACGATTAAATATAAAAGTATAGAACCCTATTGTAAAGACAAAGATATTACTACTGAATCTATATTAAATATGCTGAAATTGTCAAGAGATATTACCGATAAATTTGAAAATGCTGGTATAAAATATGATGATCAATTATTATTAGATATAGTTGATAAATATTTATTAGCTGCACAGAAATGAATATGACATTAAAATAATAAAAGTTATAATCAATATCACTTGGTTATGACTTTTTTATCGTGCACACGACATCCAAAAGAAGTATATCAGCTGGAGCTGACGGGTATTCGGCGCGCGAGTAATAGAGAAGGATATTTTTTATTTGATTAAGAGTTAAGATTAATTACAGTACAGAACATATGTTTTGAAAATATCTTTTATTTTCTTCCATAAAAATTAATGTTAAGACAACAAATATGTTTTTTGATTATATTATTTTCGAACTGAGTAAAAGATTATTTTGTCTCAATGTGATTGTTGTTTAAATAATAATAGACAACATTTTATTTTATTCTTTATAAAGTTCAATAACAGGGACAAGCCCTTTATTTTCGAGATTCTAAAAAAAATATTGGTAGAAAGTTCTGTTGTAATTGGTAGTGACTTCTGAGAAAAAATGTAGGAAGTTC
>CAMWMM010000157.1 GCA_947175285.1 uncultured Lachnospiraceae bacterium | reverse complement strand
TTTTGAAATAAAAACGTCTATGACCAGCTATCATGAATATATTAAAGTAGAAAAAGCCGACTATCTGGTAGAACAGCTCATGCAGGATAAAAACGTGGCGTTGATTACCGACGCGGGAACGCCTGCCATTTCCGACCCCGGGGAAGTATTGGTGCAAAAGTGCATACAAGCAGGGATTACGGTAACATCTCTTCCGGGAGCGGCGGCCTGTATTACGGCACTAACATTGTCGGGATTAAGTACCAGACGCTTTTGTTTTGAGGGATTTCTGCCGTCCGATAAAAAAGAGAAGGCGGAAATATTGGAGGAATTGAAAGAGGAGTCCAGAACGATAATTCTTTATGAAGCTCCGCATCATCTTGTCAGGACACTAAAGGAATTGTATGAAACATTAGGAAATAGGAAAGTAACCTTATGCCGGGAGCTGACAAAGAAATTTGAAACAATTCTGCCGACCACGTTGGAAGATGCTCTGGCGCTTTATGACCAGGAGGAACCCCGCGGGGAATACGTTTTAGTCATTGAGGGAAAGAGCCGGCAGGAAAAAAAGGAGGAAGAAAGACAAGCCTGGCAGGCAATGTCTATAGAGGAACATATGACTTACTATGAAAAGGAGGGAATGGATAAAAAAAGTGCAATGAAACAGGTTGCAAAGGACAGAGGTGTAACAAAAAGAGAGATTTATCAATATTTCTTAAAGAAGTGAATTGACAAAACTGGTAAAATACGTAAAATAAGATTGACAAACATATTAGCAGAGAATATACTTTGAATATCAAACTATTTTTTGCTTAGAAAATTTCTATGAGGAAAAGGAGACTAAGAAAATGTTAGAAAGAGTAAAAGAGATTATTCAGGAGCAGTTAAATTTAGACGGTGTTGAGATTACAGAGGAATCTTCTTTTAAAGATGATTTAGGAGCTGACTCTTTGGATTTATTTGAACTGGTTATGGCTTTTGAAGAGGAATACGGAATTGAGATTCCCTCAGAAGATTTAGAGCAGATTACAACAGTAGGCGCTGTTATTGAGTATATGAAAGGTAAAGGCGTGGAATAAATTGAAAAATCTTTGATTTTTCAAGAATGAGGATTAGTATGAAAACGAAGATTACAGAACTTCTCGGAATCGAATATCCAATTATTCAGGGCGGTATGGCATGGGTTGCGGAATACCATCTTGCGGCTGCTGTTTCGGAAGCAGGAGGACTTGGCATTATTGGAGCGGGCGGCGCTCCGGCGTCTTTCGTAAGAGAACAGATTCAGAAAGCCAAAGAAATAACGAAGAAACCTTTCGGTGTCAATATTATGCTGATGAATCCGGAAGCTGATGCAATCGCGCAGGTTGTCGTGGACGAGGGTGTCAAAGTAGTGACAACAGGAGCCGGAAATCCCGGTAAGTACATGGCAATGTGGAAAGAAGCAGGCATTAAAGTGATTCCCGTTGTAGCAAGCGTGGCTCTTGCAAAAATGATGGAGCGTGCGGGCGCAGATGCGGTTGTAGCAGAGGGTACGGAGTCCGGCGGACATATCGGAGAAGCAACAACGATGACGCTTGTGCCGCAGGTAGTAGACGCAGTGAATATTCCTGTTATTGCAGCAGGCGGAATTGCAGACGGAAGAGGTTTTGCAGCAGCTATGATGTTAGGCGCACAGGCAGTTCAGATGGGAACAAGATTCGTTGTTGCAAAAGAGTCTATTGTACATGAAAATTATAAACAGAAAGTCGTTGCGGCGAAAGATATTGATTCCGAAGTTACAGGAAGGTCAACAGGACATCCGGTTCGTTGTATCCGTAATAAGATGACCAGAGAATACCTGAAAATGGAAAAAGAAGGGGCTTCTTTGGAAGAACTGGAGAAAGTAACACTGGGCTCTTTAAGAAAAGCGGTAGTGGAAGGCGATGTCGTTGACGGTACGTTGATGGCAGGGCAGATTGCAGGTCTTGTAAAAAAAGAGCAGACTTGTGCCGAGATGATTCAGGAAATCATGGCACAGGCGGAAAATTTATTGAAGTAGAAATAGTGTCGAAGCGCAGGCTTCTTGGCTTGCGCTTTTTATTCATTAAATACTTTGAATATCAAAATATTATAAGATAAGAGAGGGAAAGATTCGTATGGGTAAGACAGCATTTATGTTTCCGGGACAGGGAGCGCAGTATGTAGGCATGGGGAAAGATTTTTATGAGCAGATTCCTGTTTGTAAAGAAATGTTTGAACTGGCAGGAAAAGCAAGCGGTCTGGATGTAGTGTCCTTATGTTTTGAAGAGAATGAACAAATCAATATTACGGAATATACGCAGATTGCCATGCTGGCAGCAGAAGTTGCCATGTTAAAGGCAGTAGAGGAAAAAGGAATCAAACCGGATGTAACGGCAGGGCTTAGTCTTGGCGAATACGGTGCACTTGCAGCAAGCGGTGTTATGACGCCGGAAGATGTATTTAAAATTGTGAGAAAAAGAGGTATCTATATGCAGGAAGCGGTACCAAACGGCGGCGCTATGGTAGCGGTTCTCGGATTGGATACGGAAGTGATAGAGAAAATTTGTGAAGAGACGCCCGGTACGGTGACAATAGCGAACTATAACTGTCCGGGACAGATAGTCATTACAGGAGAAGAAGAGGCTGTGCAGACGGCAGTAGGTAAATTGAGCGAAGCAGGAGCAAAGAGATGCGTGCCGTTAAAAGTAAGCGGACCTTTCCATTCACCGATGCTTGTTGGTGCAGGGGAAAAGCTGGCAGGGGAATTGGATGCGGTAGAGATTCATGAGATTCAGATTCCGTATATTGCCAATGTAACGGCTGATTATGTGAAGAAAACAGAGGATGTAAAACCTTTATTAGAGAAACAGGTTTCCTCTTCCGTAAAATGGCAGCAGACAATCGAGAGAATGCTTGCGGACGGTGTGGATACTTTTATTGAAATCGGACCGGGTAAGACGTTGTCCGGATTTATGCGGAAAATCAACCGGGATGTAAAAGTTCTGAATGTAGAAAAAGTGGAAGACTTAGAGAATGTGAAATTATAATTTCACATTTTGAGAGAAAGGCGAGGTTGTTAAGATGTTGACAGGAAAAGTTGCTCTGGTAACAGGCGCAGGACGGGGAATCGGACGGCAGATTGCATTGACGCTTGCAGAATACGGCGCAGACGTGATTGTTAATTATAACGGTTCCGAAGAAAAGGCGAAAGAAGTTGTTCGGGAAATAGAGGGCATGGGAAGAAAGGCGGCAGCAGTACAGTGTTCGGTAGCCGATTTTGACGCTTGCGGAAAAATGATAACAGATATGCTTGCAGAGTTTGGACATATTGATATTTTAGTCAATAATGCGGGCATTACAAAAGACAATCTTATGATTAAAATGACAGACGAAGATTTTGACGCAGTTATCGCAACAAATTTGAAAGGTACATTTAACACGATGAAACATATGTACCGTCCTTTTTTAAAACAAAAGGCGGGAAGAATTATTAATCTTTCTTCCGTTTCGGGAGTTTTAGGTAATGCCGGACAGGCTAACTATGCCGCCTCCAAGGCAGGCGTTATCGGATTGACGAAATCCATAGCAAGAGAGCTGGCAAGCCGGAATATTACGGTCAATGCGGTTGCACCGGGATATATTGATACGGATATGACCCAGGCAATGACTGATTCGGCAAAGGAGGCAACACTGCAGCAGATTCCGCTTGGAAGAGTCGGGACGCCGAAAGATATCGCTGAAACGGTTGCTTTTCTGGCAAGCGATAAGGCGTCCTATATTACGGGACAGGTAATTTCCGTGGATGGCGGAATGGCAATTTAAATATAGAAAGGAGTATCCGGATTAATGAGTAGAAGAGTAGTAGTAACAGGTATGGGGGCAATTACCCCGATTGGACTTAGTGTAGATGAATTTTGGAGCGGCGTAAAAGAGGGAAAGACAGGATTCGGTGAAATTACGAAATTTGATGCTTCGGAATATAAATGCAAACTTGCGGCAGAGGTCAAAGGTTTTGAGGGTAAAAACTTTATGGATTTCAAAGCTGCAAAAAGAATGGAATTATTCTGTCAGTATGCGGTAGCGGCAACGAAAGAAGCAATGGAAGATGCAGGACTTGATATGGAAAAAGAAGACGCTTTCCGTGTAGGCGTTTCCGTTGGTTCAGGCATCGGTTCCCTGCAGGCAATGGAGAGAGCGCATTCCAAACTGCTGGAAAAAGGACCTTCCAGAGTAGAGCCTTTATTGGTGCCGCTTATGATTTGCAATATGGCAGCAGGAAATGTGTCTATTCAGTTTGGCTTAAAAGGAAAAAATATTAACGTAGTAACGGCATGTGCAACAGGAACAAATTCCATTGGTGAAGCATACCGTACTATTCAGTATGGAGATGCGGAGGTTATGATAGCCGGAGGAACGGAAAGCAGCGTGACGCCTATCGGTATTGCCGGATTTACTGCTTTAACAGCGCTTACTTCATCAGACGACCCGGCAAGATGTTCCATTCCTTTTGACAAAGAGAGAAGCGGATTTGTAATGGGAGAAGGTTCAGCGATTGTTGTTCTGGAAGAGTTGGAGCATGCTAAGAAAAGAGGCGCAAAAATCTATGCAGAAGTAGTCGGATATGGATGTACAGCGGATGCCTATCATATTACATCACCTGCAGAAGACGGTTCCGGCGCTGCGAAAGCCATGGAGTATGCAGTGGCGGATGCAGGCGTCAGCATGAATGATATTATGTACATCAATGCGCACGGAACCAGCACACACCATAACGATTTATTTGAGACGAGAGCAATCAAACTTGCTTTTGGCGAACATGCAAAGGAAATGAAGATTAATTCCACAAAGTCTATGGTTGGTCATCTTTTAGGGGCAGCAGGAGCAATTGAGTTTGTTACCTGTGTAAAAGAATTACAGGAGGGTTATCTGCATAAGACAGTGGGTTATCAGGTGCCGGATGAGGAATGTGATTTGGATTACTGCATCGAACCGGTAGAGGGAGACTTTACGTATGCGTTGTCCAATTCTTTAGGATTTGGAGGACATAACGCCAGCATCCTTGTAAAAAAATACAGTGAATAAATAAAGGGGGAACGGATATGTCAGTTTTGAGCGCAAAAGAAATCATGGAAATTATTCCGCACAGACAGCCGTTTATGCTGCTGGATACCATTGAGGAATTAGAGCCGGGCGTCAAAGCAGTAGCGAAAAAGTGCGTTTCTTATAATGAACCTTATTTTGCAGGGCATTTTCCCGCAGAACCTGTTATGCCGGGTGTTCTGATTGTGGAAGCACTGGCGCAGACCGGAGCGGTAGCAATTTTAAGCCAGCCGGAATTTAAAGGAAAAACAGCGTATTTTGCGGCGATTAATTCTGCAAAGTTCAAGGGCAAGGTAACGCCCGGAGATGTATTGACTTTAGAAACAGAGATTATTAAAGTAAAAGGACCTATCGGCGTAGGCTCCGCCAAAGCGTATGTAGACGGAAAACTGGTAACAAAGGCAGAACTCTCCTTTGCTATAGGTAACGAATAGTTGAGGAGAGTTTGCCTGGCCGAGCTAACCTTTGCAATCAGAATGGAGTATCATATATGGAAATAAAACCTCTTGTAATCGGCAACTTAACTGCGAAGGTACCTGTTATGCAGGGCGGAATGGGCGTGGGCATCAGTCTGTCCGGTCTTGCCGGCGCTGTGGCGGCAGAGGGCGGTATCGGTATTTTGTCTGCGGCACAGATTGGCTATCGGGATGCAGATTTTGATAATGACCCGATTGAATGCAACTTAAGAGCAATTAAAACAGAAGTTGCTAAAGCGCGCGAATTGGCAAAGGGCGGCATTATCGGCATCAATATTATGGTGGCAACCAAATGGTATGAAGAGTACGTCAAAGCCGCTGTGGAAGCAGGCGTGGATTTGATTGTTTCAGGAGCCGGATTGCCGATGAATCTGCCGGAGTTAGTCCGAAATGCAAAGACAAAACTTGTACCAATTGTTTCCGGTGTGAAATCGCTGCATGTCATAGTAAAATACTGGATGAAAAAATTTTCCAGACTGCCAGATGCGGTTGTCATAGAGGGACCGCTCGCGGGCGGGCATCTTGGCTTTACGAAAGAGCAGTTAGATAATATAGATGAACTGCACTATGATGAAGAAGTTAAAAATATTATAGAGAAAGCAAATGATATCGAAATTCCGGTTATTATGGCAGGAGGTATTTATACAAGAGAGGATATGGAGCATTACATGGAGATGGGTGCGGCTGGTGTGCAGATGGCGACCAGATTTGTCACTACTTATGAATGCGATGCGGATGATGCTTATAAACAGAGTTATATTAAGGCAAAAAAAGACGACATCGTAATTGTGAAAAGTCCGGTTGGTATGCCGGGAAGAGCTATTCTTAATCCGTTTATGCAAAAGGCGAAGCAGGGAAACATTCCGCACGGAAAATGTCATTTATGTATCAGTACATGCAAGCCTGCAGAGACACCCTATTGTATTACGGACGCGCTTGTTAATGCCGCTAAGGGCAATGTGGACGATGCGCTGTTATTCTGCGGCGCTAACGCATATCGGGCGAAGAAGTTAGAGCATGTAAAGGATATTATGGATGAGTTTCGTCCATAAAAAGATTGAACGAATAAATTCAGAAAAGGAATTAATAGAGAAATGAGAGCAAGAATCATAGGAACCGGAAGCAGTCTGCCGGAGACAATTGTGACAAATGATGATTTATCAAAAATAATGGACACATCGGACGAATGGATCAGCAGCCGTACCGGAATCAGAGAGCGCAGACTGGTAAAAGAGGAAACAACCACAAGTATGTCTGTTACAGCGGCAAAAAGAGCAATGGAGAATGCCGGTGTTGCAGCAAAAGATATCGATTTGATTATTGTAGGAACCATTACAGGCGACTATGTAACTCCCTCTACGGCTTGCGAAATTCAGGCTGCAATCGGAGCGGAAAAGGCAGTAGCTTTTGATATTAACGCCGCATGTTCCGGTTTTATGTTTGCACTACATACGGCGGATGCCTATTTGCAGGCAGGAATCTATAAAACGGCGTTGATTCTGGGCGCAGAAACATTATCAAAGATTATGGACTGGAATGACAGGAGTACTTGTGTTTTGTTTGGAGACGGTGCCGGAGCGGCGGTCGTACGTGCCGATGAGACAGGTCTGCTTGCATATGACCAAGGTTCCGATGGGGCAAAGGGAAAAGTGCTGGCTTGTCAGAATAGAAAAAATAATAATCCTTTGGTGAAAAATCCTATGGATTTGCAGTATACTTATATGGATGGACAGGAAGTCTATAAATTTGCAGTTACAACAGTACCGGCATCCATTAAAAAAGTAGTGGAAGAAGCCGGACTTACCATAGAAGATATTGATTATTTTGCATTGCATCAGGCCAATATCAGAATCATACAATCCGTAGCGAAGCGGTTGAAAGTTTCGGAAGATAAGTTCCCGACCAGTTTGGACCATTGCGGAAATATTTCTGCGGCAAGCGTGCCTATCTTATTGGATGAAATGAACCAGAAAGGCATGTTAAAACCCGGTATGAAAATCGTTCTGTCAGGATTCGGCGCAGGACTTACCTGGGGCTCTGCCGTAATTGAGTGGTAGTGAGAGGAAACAGAATATTATTATAAGTCAAGCTGGTTAAACCTACAGTTTTTCCAGCTTGATATTTGTCATTTTCTCAAAATGTTCCGCCCATTCTTTGCTGCAGAAAAAGATGATAACGCCCTGTCCGTCATCTCCCATAGCATAGAAGCGCTCTGCGCTGTCCGTATCTTTCAGCAGAGTATTATAAATGTTCAGCACATTCGAATCAATCCAGTCATAACGCACTTTCATTGGGTAGCCCAATGTTTCACCGTTGTAATCTAATGTAACGGTAAGTGTTCCGCGTCCTTTTTCCCAGTCGACATTCGTTGTATCGACACTAATGTTTTCGACCTGCTCTAAAGCGCTCCCTTCAGCGAGAGCAGCCATACCCTCTAAAATGTGAATATAGTCGGTTTCCAAATCCCAGCCTTCAAAGTCAAACCAGAAAACCTCTTCCGAATAACCTGTAATTTCAAAATTTTCGTTATATTCCGGCATCCCTAAACTTGTTAACAGCCAAGTATAGGGATAGTCTTTTATCATCATCTCCCGGATGGTTTCGTCTTCCGGGAGTATTTCCTCTATTTGTTCGTCTGAAATTGTCAGACCAAGAGAACGAAGGATTGATACCTGCATTTCCAAAGTAGGAGAATCATAGAAAACCGGTTTCGGTTTTTGATATTCATGCAACATACCGGCGGCAAAAAAAACGCAGAAGGCAAAAGCAATCATAATGCGGAAGAGCCAGTGCGGAACATATTTAGCTTTTTTTATCTGAACAGGCAGTAATCCTTTTATCCTGCAATATTGAATACAAGCAAGCGCCTGTTCATAATTGGACAGACATTCTTTGGGAAGCGGGATAAACTGGCGATTGTCTTTGCGCAATAAATAAAAAGCGTGTTCCGCTTCTGCAATATGAGAAAATTCTGTCCAAGGCATAAATACTTTATTTTTTTGACTAAGAGAATAGGAAATACCGGAAGCTGTGAAGCATATATCCCAATTTCCTAACAGATTATTTTGCGCAGCAGAGTTTTGCATATATTTTCTGATAGATTTCTCAGGACTTATCATGCGGCGCAGTGGCAGCAGAGAGATAAAGAATATCGTAGCAACAGCGGAAAATATATTTTCGAGGTTCAGCAGATACAAAAAATAAATGCATAAAAAATACATAAAGATATAGTATAAAAGATGCAAAAGCACCGTTTTAGAGTTGTGAGAGTCTCTTTCACGAAAGACAAAGCGCGCTTCTGTTTCGAGTTGAATCCACTTATTCATATCCATGAAAAAAGAAAAATGAAAATCTTCGGTTTCGTGGGCATTATTGACAGGAGCGGAAACAGGACTTTTCAGAGCCTGTAAAAAATCGTACTGTTCTTTTGCACAGGAAAATACCCGCATAGGAATAATGAACCAGGAAGTTTGAATCTTTGTTTGAGGAATACCAAGCATAAGCAGGCGCTTACTTTCAATGATGCGGCTGATCTGGCAGCAGGGAGCTTCGTGATAGGAGGAAGCTGTATGGCATTTTAATATGCCGTCCTCAATCCATATGGAACATTCCTGAAGTAACTGCTTTTTTGCATATTTAGCATAGAAAATTCCTATTTCAAGAGTAATCAATACGACCATAAGTAAAAGTAATTCATAGGGAACACGTTTAGGGATAAGTGCATATCCCAAAAATAAAAACAGGAATGCCAGTAAAGCAACAGGACGACTGCGCCGCATGTCCCACCATGCTCTTATACAAAATTCCAGAAGTTCTTTCTTAGTATATGTAAAAGTGTACTTTCCCATTTTCAGTCTCCACGCCTATTTATACAAAAAATTATTTTTGTTATTGTACCATAAAATGAATAATAAGTAAAAAGAATATCTTGAGTTGACTTTTGCCTGCCGGTAAGAGATAATGACGAATAGATTCCGACAAGGGATAGGGA
>CAMWMM010000156.1 GCA_947175285.1 uncultured Lachnospiraceae bacterium | reverse complement strand
CGTTTAAAACTGGTGGTATCAAAACCCGAATTATCTAGAAATCTTAAATTTACTTTAGGGAAATTGCAAAAACCAATAAATTTGTATAAATCCATTGTTGTATTTCCAGACTCATGCATCGACATTTTATTAATAGTTACCGCTTCTCCGCACAATAACGAAAAAAAGGCGGTGGTTTGCTCCAATATTTCACAGAACAACTGAATATTTACTGTGTTGATATTGGGGAAACACAACAAACTGAAAACTACCTATTATCGTTTTAACATGAATAGGCTCCAATTTAACTGGTATATGAATATCTTTATATCTCCTTATATCTGCATAGCCCGTATTAAGGTCATAAGGACACTTTCCAATCAACTCATACCCATTGTTATTTCCATAATTATCTCGTCAAATATATCATCTCTGGTAAAATATTTTTTTCCACTAATTATCTCTGATGAAATAACTACTAAAGTAGACTCATCGACAATAGAATCGCTTTCTTCAAAATTAATAGTATACACTTGTTGTTTTACAAAAAAATTAAATATGGAAAAGTATTCCTTATTCTCCAAAAGCATTACTGCTGAATTATTTTCATTGCATTATAATACTTCTATCATTTCTTGGGGAATATTATAGATTGTTATAACCCCCTCATGGTATTCATTAAAATGTATTTCTGCTATAAAATCCACCTTTTTTTCATTCAATTCACATATTTTGCCTGAATAATATTTTTCTATATTTTCTTCCATCTTTTTACCCTTTAATTCTACAAAATGCTATCTACCCAACATTACACTTACATCTAATGACAAAAAGCAGGCCACCAGACCTGCTGCTTTTTTCGTTAGAAATTTAAACTTATAATAGATGCAAAAACTCATCCGGCTGAATTACTTTTACCCTTGATTCTACAAAATCATCTGTATTTCTTGTTACAATATACTCTTTTCGGAAAAGTGTTTCTATTAACTAATTTATAATCTTGAAATCAGACATCAACAGCATCTGTAAATAATTCAGGAACACCTTGTTCTTTCAGTGACATCCTATCTTCATCAGACAAGGGAATCTTATGAAACTTGCCATCCGTTTTATACTTGCCTTTTTCAATATCTAAGTACAAATCACCCACAAAATCCAACCATTTCGATGCATATTTTTCTGGGTTAATAACCTTAAAAAAGTCATATCCTCCCGCTTTATAAAAAACCTGTATAGCTTCGTGAAGAAAACTATTGTCTGTTAGCTGTAGTTCTGCTGGAATGATAAAATCATGCTTATCCCATTCTCCATAATTAACTCTTTCAGGTATTTCTAACATAGGTAATCCTCCACAACTTCCGATTGTTGGTATCATAACAATAAATTTTAACGGGTACACAATTCCGAAAAGGGAGTTACAATATAATCTGCTATTTCTTCTTGCAGACAATCTTCAAAATCTAAAAATTTGTCATTATCTAACGCTGCCAGTATCTTTTTTGTATTCAAATCAAATAAGAATACTTTTTCTCCCTCGCCTCAATCAGTTCATTATCAGCATTTTTATTTGTTGCCATTTCTTCCAAATTCTGGAGAATATTGATTACATAAAGCATATCATCATCCGGTATGCGCTGAATCATTTCAACTGCTTTTCCTTGATTCGTGTCATTCAATCACTCCTTCCTCTTTTCTTTTATCATACTGTATGTTTTTACGCATTTCAATAAATTATTTTTAAATATATCTTTTTTATATTGGTATTCATCTCCGTACAGAAAGTTATATTTCTCCCCCTACCCATAAATACACCTGCAATCCGGTATCTCTTCCTCCCGATAATTGATTTTCCTTTTCGTTACCTTCCCCGCTGTACCGCCATCCGTATCTTTCCTCACAAGCTGGCACACACTCTCCACATGCACCGTTCCCCCAAACCGGTCCACGCCTCTCACCTTTTTAAGTTCATACCCGCCGTCCACAAGCACCCGCAAATCCCTTGCCAGTGTTGCCGAATCACAGCTCACATACACAATCCGTTCCGGCTTCATCGCAAGCATTGTCTCCAAGCATTTACTGTCGCAGCCTTTTCTGGGCGGATCCACTACAATGACATCTGCATGAATGCCTTCTTTTTCATACTTCTCCGGCAGGACTTCCTCTGCTCTCGTGTCTTTCTATTACCCGTTCTGTCTTTTTTCGCCATACTCCATTCTTAATTCTTTCGCTTCATTCTGTTTAGTTATATACTTCTGCAACCTGCTTTGCGGTTTCTCTGGTATTGTACATGCCAACTTACCACTTTCCAATAATGGCTTAAGGAAAGTTCTTGTCATATAGGTTAAATTCTTATACCCTATATACTCTGAAATCTCTTTTTTAGTTCTAGCTGTTTTGCAAAATTCAAGAATTTTTTCCGTAACCGCATCGCTTCCGACTTGGTCACTGACTTGGTCACTAACTTGGTCACTGACTTGGTCACTAGCCTTTGGTCCCGATTTCATTGTTGCAGTCTCATTCAGTGGAATCACTGTTTTGAAAACATCACCTTCTACAAACTGCGGAATACCTCCAGAATACAACTTGGTAAATTTATAAGTGTTTCGCATACCGGACCCCAATTCGTCTGCAAGACCAATTTCTCTAAACACCTTAGAAATTGCAGGATTCTTAGGAAATGGCTCAAATGTGTTCAAATTGAGATTTCCATACCCATGCGTTCTGTTACTGTTTTCCGCAAATATCCTGTCTTTTTCAATTATCATTTTTGCGACATAACCGCTTGAATAATCTCGATGCGCCAAGCTATTCGATATGATTTCCCTTAAAATTGCATCTCTGGCACTAACAGACTGCATTCCATCTAAAACAAAAGGATCGCTCAAATGCTTTTTAGCAAACTCACCCATTCTGTCATAGCTATCCAAAAGATTGGTAACTATCACATCTCTATCATCGTATCTGTCCAAATTCTGTACCCGGAAAATCATATCTGTTTTATGCTGCGGAAGTACTGACATAATAGTTGTATCTTTTCCAAACAGAAGAATTGCAGCTAATGTAATTCCCTCTCTTTTACTTTCCTGATCCAATAAAATAAGACCTGCGCTTCTTAGCAGTTCCTCATCATCCATTGATAACCAAGGATGATTGTTGCTTCTTGCACGAGTCATTTTTCTAGCTCTTTCTATCAAGTCAGGACGAAGTACATCCATTCCCCATTCTGGAAATATCTTATTTACAAAATAAGTTCTCTGCTTTCTTGCATATAATTTGTATACAAGTTCTTCATTATCTGTAATATCAATATCTGACTCGTTATTTCTATCATATATTCGTCCGGAGCATCTGCTTACCTGCGTACCAACAGGCACATAAATATGCAGTATTCTTCTTCCTTGAAGTTCACATTCTACTGGTGTCAAAAATAGCGGTGGATACATTTTGTTTGCATTATTAATTGCAGTCACAAAATCTTTCTTCATTCTTTCAATGCAATTGGGTTCTATACCAAGTATCTCCCCATTATCTTTCACACCTAAGAAAATATGACCACCATCTCTATTAGAAAATGCACAGATACTTTCATAAACATCCTTAGTAATATCTGTTGTGGATTTCTTGAACTCAGTCGTATGACACTCGCCTTTGTCAATAATTTCCAACAATTCTTTTTCGTTCAATTTATTCACTCCCTACTACATTTTCTGCCATAATTAACAAATTAATTTTAGCATATTATCAGGTTACATTCTACTTCGTGTTATCTCATCTTCAAAGCGTCCGGCTAATTCTTCCATCTTCTCCACCTTCCCCCTACCCATAAATACACCCGCAATCCGGTATCTCTTCCTCGCGGTAATTGATTTTCCTTTTCGTTACCTTCCCCGCTGTACCGCCATCCGTATCTTTCCTCACAAGCTGGCACACACTCTCCACATGCACCGTTCCCCCAAACCGGTCCACGCCTCTCACCTTTTTAAGTTCATACCCGCCGTCCACAAGCACCCGCAAATCCCTTGCCAGTGTTGCCGAATCACAGCTCACATACACAATCCGTTCCGGCTTCATCGCAAGCATTGTCTCCAAGCATTTACTGTCGCAGCCTTTTCTGGGCGGATCCACTACAATGACATCTGCATGAATGCCTTCTTTTTCATACTTCTCCGGCAGAACTTCCTCTGCCTTGCCCACATAAAACTCCGCATTCGTAATCCCATTGATACGGGCATTCTCTTTTGCATCCTCAATTGCCTGCGGAACAATTTCCACACCATAAACCTGTTTTGCCCGCTTTGCCAGAAAAAGAGAAATCGTTCCAATGCCACAGTATAAATCCCACACGGTTTCTTTTCCGGTTAATTCCGCATACGTTAATGCAAGATTATATAACTTTTCCGTCTGTCCGGGATTGACCTGATAAAAAGAAAGCGGTGAAATCCGAAAAGTCACGCTCTCATTTTTATCCTCGTTTTTCTCCGTATCCTGCAGCACCCAGATACTGTCTTCAATATAATTCTTTCCCCACAGATTACGGATGATCTTTCCCATAATCACATTGTTTCTCTCCATATTGATGCTAAGAGAAATACTGGTGATTGCATTTCCGATACAACCATCTTCCCGCCTATCAGCTTCCTCTGCAAAAGAAAGCCCGGTCAATTTCTCTACCAGCATTTTTTCCGCAGGCAGCTTTTCCCCGTTAATCACCAAACAAACCATTATCTCTCCGGAAGCAAAACCTGTCCGGATTAAGATATGCCGAACCAGCCCTTCCCCTGTCTTTTCTTGATAGGCAGAAACATGATTTTCTTTCATATAGGAAAGTACGGCTTCCAATATCAGTTTATTTTCATGCGCTCCTAAAAAGCAGTCCGTATTTGCAATAATATCATGTGTGCGTCCTGCATAAAAACCTGTGATAAGGTTCCCGTTTTTATCATATCCTACGGGGTACTGCGCTTTATTCCGATAGTGCCACGGATGAGCCATACCGATAATCGGCTCCATAATCTCATCAATCAGCTCCCCGGAAAAACCTCCGATACGCAGTAAATGATTCCTGATTTTATCCTGCTTAAAAATAAGCTGCCTTTCATAGCTCATCGCCTGAATCTGGCAGCCTCCGCATTGTCTGTGAAATGCGCATCGCGGCGTAACGCGAAAAGGAGAGGGCGTTACCACCCTTTCCAGTTTTGCATATCCGTAATTCTTTTTTACTTTGGTAATCTTCGCTTCAACGATATCGCCAATGACCGCATCCTTAACAAACAGGGTATATCCATCAATTTTACCAATACCCTCTCCGTCATTTCCGATATCGTCTATCCGCACCGTCATAACACCATTTTTCTGATATTCCATATTTTTCCCTTACTCGTCTCTTGTCTTTATCACATTCGACTCAAACAATCTGTTAAACCCAAGCCATCCGCTCTCTGTCGTACTATTCAGCAGTTCTGTAAAAGTCTGTAACTTGGCGTCGGTATTATCGGCAAAATTCAATGCCACCGCTTCCATAATTGCCGGTTTTTTCGGGGAGCCGAATTCATATTCTCCGTGATGAGATAAAATACAATGCTTTAGCTCATTTGCCAGAACCGGAGGGAAACCGTTAATTTCCCGGATTTTTTCTCCCACCATTTCCACACCGATTACAATATGTCCCAGAAATTGTCCGTCATCGGTATAATCATTTTGCGGGAAAAGAGACAGTTCTTTTGTCTTTCCGATATCATGACAAATAGCCGCACTAATCAATAAATCTCTATTCAAAAGCGCATACTGGCCGCAATAATAATCACATAATTTTGTCACGCTTAACGTATGTTCCAGAAGTCCTCCGACAAATCCATGATGCACAGTCTTTGCCGCAGATGACTGGCGAAAAGCTTTGATGAATTTTTCATCTTTTACAAACAATGCCTGCAAAAGTTCTTTTAAATAAGGACTCCGTATGCTGTCGATAAACTTTAAAAGTTCCTGCATCATATCGTCTATATTTTTGCTGCTGACCGGAAGATAATCGGCAGGGTCATACTCTCCTTCTTTGCAGCGTCTGATTCTTTTTACATTAACCTGCAATGCACCCTGAAAACAATTTACGTCGCCATAGACTTCTATGTAATCCAGAGAATCAAATTCTTCAATGCCTGCATTGTTCGGGTCCCATACTTTTGCATCCAATGTGCCGGTCTTATCCTGCAAAATCACATTATCGTATGGTTTTCCGTTCTTTGTCACCGCAGCCTGTTTATGCTTGCACAAATAAATATCTGAAATCCGGTCTCCCTCTTTATAGTCTTTAATATATTTCATAATAATCACCTTACCTTTCTTTCAATCTACTCCAACTTTTCCAAAGTAACTTCCACTTCCATTTTCTGATATGCCTCCATTCCCTGACGCATCAAAATAATGGTAATCGTATCCTCCGGCTCGGAATTGTAAAGTATGTTTAAAAGCTCATTATAACTTGTAATCTCTTCTTCTCCTATCTGTGTTATTACATCTCCGCTTTGAATACCCGCTGTCATAGCCGGAGAGTCCATTTCAATCTCTTTAATATAAGCGCCGAACGGTATGCCGGATTCCAGACTTGCCTCCTGCGGCACATCAGTTCCGTGGATTCCCAAATAAGCCCGTTCCTGATTATTTGACATTTTTGTAATCGTTCTTTTTAACTCAGAAATACCGTAAGCGGAAAGCAGATTCCCTCTATCACTTCCACTATGTGAATTATCTATAATGCCGACTACCCAGCCCTTTAAATTAACAAGTACACCTGTCGCATTCCGGCTCCCGTAAATATCCGTAGAAAGCAGCTTATATGCAGCGTCTACATGGTCGATAGGAGTGCCGGATGAGGTAATAATGCCATAACAGACAGAACCGCTTGTCCCCGTTGGACTGCCAAGCGCCATAACCGGCGTTCCCGTCAGATTGAGCACATTGGAACTTCCCAGATTCGCAATCGTAATAACATCCAGCGTATCTTCTTCAATAGACAGCAATGACACCGACAATATTGCAAGTCCGGTAGAGACATCTTTTTGCATCACTTCCGCCTCCGCTTGTGTCCGGTCGCAAAAAGTTACGACTATTTTATCTGCATTCCTGATATTATTCATGTTGACAAGAACCAACATGGCACGTCCGTTATTCGCAACAATCACACCGGAAGCGACCGCCTCGCTTTCGTACGGATTATTAAACCAGTCCACATCCGAAGTGACTCCGGTAACTGTTACGATGGCACGACTGACATCTTTCGCAAGTGCGTTAAGTTCATCATATACTGTCTGGTACTCATCCAGACCGAATGTCACTTGAGAAAGCAGTTCCTGAATCTGCTCATCTTCCAGTTCCACCGGCTCCGTTTCTTCCTCAATCGCATCTTCCGTCAGCATATCTTCGGGATTCATTTCTTCTACAATCGTTTCTTCCGGAAACTGTACTTCTTTTACTTCCTCTTCCGGATACAGCCAGTTATTTATGACTGGTTCCAATATTAAAAAAGTAAGGCATGCCACAATACCGAATACTACTGCCATCACTGCCGTAATAATCGTTCTTCGCAGAAGTTTTTTCTTATTGACCGGTTTTTGTTTTATTTTTTCCCGTAAAAAATCATCTTCCATAGCAAGACCATGCCTTTCTCTCTGACTGCAATACATTCCGCATATGTCTAAGTATATCTTTTTCGTAGTAAATTTACAACCTTTATGATATAATAAACGCAAGCTTTTACAGCTTGCGTTGCAAGAATCGCTTTGCGATTCTCGCGGGTTGTTGAAGCTATTATTAACGCGCCCAAGGAGTTAGTATGAACACCAAAGTATTACGTATATTAGAGTATCATAAAATAATTGACAAATTAATTGATAAAGCGACTTCCGCTCCCGGCAGGAAACTCTGCGAGGAGCTTGTTCCTATGACAGAACTTTCCGAAATAACACACGCTCAGTCGGAAACTGCCGATGCCTTAAGCCGTCTTTTTAAGAAAGGCTCTACTTCTTTCGGCGGCAATACCGAATTAGGTCCAAGTATCAAATCATTGGAAGTCGGAAGCGCCCTGTCATCTTCTGAATTGTTAAAAATTGCCGCTATGCTGGAAAATGTAAACCGTATCAAAGCGTACGGAAGAAGCGACAGAGATGATGCGCCTGCAGATACATTGGATGAATATTTCAATGGTCTGGAACCTTTAACCAATCTTGCATCTGAAATTCGCAGATGTATTTTATCGGAAGAAGAAATTGCAGACGATGCCAGCCCGGAATTAAAACACATCCGCCGGAAAATGTCGCTTACAAATGATAAAATCCATTCGCAGCTTACTTCCATGATTAACGGCTCCTATCGGACTTATCTTCAGGATGCCGTTGTTACAATGCGGAATAACCGTTACTGTATTCCGGTCAAAGCGGAATATAAAGGACAGGTTTCCGGTATGGTTCATGACCAGTCTTCTACCGGTTCCACTTTCTTCATTGAACCTGCTGCCGTTGTCACCTTAAACAACGAATTGAAAGAACTGGAATTGAAAGAACAGGAAGAAATAGAAATCATTCTCGCCGATTTAAGCGCTCAGGCAGGAGCCTACACGCAGGAACTATCCAATAACCAAAAGATAATGACAACATTAGACTTTATTTTTGCAAAAGCTTCTCTTGCCATGGAGGAAAATGCTTCCATGCCGCTCTTTAATATGGAACACCACCTTCATATCCGGAAAGGGCGTCACCCTCTTTTAGACAAGAAAAAAGTTGTTCCCATTGACATTGAACTCGGTACGAACTTTGACTTACTGATCATTACCGGCCCTAATACCGGCGGTAAAACCGTATCCTTAAAAACAGTCGGTCTTTTAACTCTGATGGGACAGTCCGGGCTTCATATTCCGGCGCTTGACCGTTCCGAACTTTCTATTTTTACGGAAGTTTATGCCGATATCGGGGATGAACAGAGTATTGAGCAAAACCTCTCTACTTTTTCCTCCCATATGACATCCATTGTTTCTATTCTCAAGCAGGCAGATGAAAACTCTCTCTGTCTCTTTGATGAACTTGGTGCAGGAACCGACCCGACAGAGGGCGCTGCTCTTGCGACTGCTATTTTAGACCATTTACACGGCCGCGGTATCCGCACTATGGCAACCACGCATTACAGTGAACTGAAAGTATATGCGCTTTCTACCCCGTTTGTGGAAAATGCCTGCTGTGAATTTGATATCGAAACGCTGCGTCCGACTTACCGTCTGTTAATCGGTATTCCCGGCAAAAGTAATGCCTTTGCCATCTCATCCAAATTAGGACTGCCGGATTATATTATTGAGGACGCGAAAAAGCATATTACGGAAGATAAAGAGAGCTTTGAAGATTTATTAGCTGATTTGGAAAACAGTCGTATTACGATTGAAAAAGAACGTCTGGAAATTGCTTCTCACAAAGAGGAAATCAAATCTTTAAAAGAACGTCTGGAATCTAAACAGGAAAAAATGGATCAGTCAAAAGACCGTATTTTGCGGGAAGCCAATGAAGAGGCAAGACAGATATTACAAAATGCCAA
>CAMWMM010000155.1 GCA_947175285.1 uncultured Lachnospiraceae bacterium | reverse complement strand
GAATCTGGGCATATTGCGCTTGCCCGAATATTTCATCTAACGCCCCATATTTACGGAGCATATTATTAATTGCAGCCATTGCCGCGACTAATGAAATTTGAGATAAAAAGCTTGTAATTCCTAAAAGTAAAGTCTTTCCGCAAATATTATAGTCAATTTTCAAATCTTCTGATGACGGTTTTATCGTTTTCATATGACAGATGTACCATACTGCCAAAACAGCCGTAATAACCTGACCGATTACAGTCGCAACAGCAGCCCCCATCATTCCCCATTTAAATATGAAAATGAAAATAGGATCAAGAATAATATTGGCAGCTGCACCGAAAAGAGTAGAAGCCATAGCAAATTTAGGATTTCCATCTGCACGTATAACAGGATTCATTGCCTGCCCAAACATATAAAACGGAATTCCAAGACTGATATAAAAGAAGTATTCCTTTGAATAGTAAAATGTTTCTTCATTTACGGTTCCGCCAAACATAGCAATGATTTGTGTTTGAAAAATCAAGTAAACGGCAGTTAACAGCAGACTGCCTGCTATAATCATAATTACAACATTACCGACACTTTTTTTAGCAACATCTTTCTCACCTTTGCCAAGACTGATGCTGACAAATGCACAGCATCCATCTCCAATCATAACAGCAATAGCCAATGCCACTACTGTAAGAGGAAATACGACTGTATTTGCTGCATTGCCATATGAGCCGAGATAACTGGCATTAGCAATAAAAATTTGGTCAACAATATTGTAAAGCGCCCCGACTAAAAGTGAAATAATGCAGGGTATTGCATATTTTCTCATTAATTTCCCAATTTGTTCTGTTCCTAAAAACTGATTAGATTGCTCCATTGGATTCACCATTCCTTTTTCTTTGATTTTCTTTTTTTGCAAAAAAAGAAACGTGTAGTTTATGCGCAACCGGAATTACGCATAAGTGCTACACGTTGTATCTATATTATACAGCAACAAAAAATTTTTTTCAAAGCATTTTTTTAAAAAGTTTAAAATGCGTTTCTGATGGTATCCGCACTCAGATTATGGTATGATGAAGAGAAATCTAACATAAGGAGATACACGGATGTCAACACAATTTTCAAGAACGGAATTATTGCTTGGAAAAGAGGCGATGAACAAATTATCTGCGTCCAGAGTCGCAGTTTTCGGAATTGGGGGCGTGGGGGGATATGTCTGTGAAGCCCTTGTGCGAAGCGGAGTCGGAGCATTTGATTTGATTGACAATGATAAGGTCTGCCTGACAAACTTAAACCGCCAGATTATAGCGACACACAAAACTGTAGGAAAATATAAGACAGAAGTGATGAAAGAGCGGATACTGGAAATCAATCCGGAGGCGGGGGTTATCACACACGAGTGCTTTTTTCTGCCCGAAAACGCAGATGAATTTCCTTTTGAGGAATACGATTATATTGTCGATGCGGTAGATACGGTTACTGCAAAAATTGAGCTTGTGATGAAAGCGCAGGAAAAAAATGTGCCTATTATCAGCAGCATGGGCGCCGGAAACAAATTAGACGGCAGTCAGTTCAGGGTCGCTGATATTTATAAGACAAAAATATGTCCTTTGGCAAAAGTCATGAGAAGAGAGTTGAAAAAACGCGGCGTAAAGAAATTAAAGGTGGTGTATTCCGAAGAAGAGCCGATAAAGCCTCTGGATGCAGAGGATAAACACACGGAACGAAAGGCGGTTCCGGGAAGTGTGGCATTTGTGCCGTCTGTGGCGGGATTAATTATTGCCGGTGAAGTGGTGAAAGATTTATGCGGATTTTAAGGAGAATAAGCAATGTTTGAAGATATTAAAAACAGCACCGAATGGAAAACTGTTGAGAAAGTTTCAAAAGGATGGTCGAGTGACAGTAAGTATTTTATCGAAACGACAGACGGCAGGCTGTTACTGCTTAGAATATCTGATATGGAACAATATGATGCAAAGAAAAAAGAATACGAAATCATAACTAAGTATTCAAAACTCGGTTTTCCTATGTCCGCTCCGGTTGATTTTGGAATCTGTAATGAGGGAAAGAATGCATATATGCTGCTTTCCTGGGTTGAGGGTAAAGATATGGAAGAAGTTTTGTCTGCATTACCGGAAAAAGAACAGTATCTGTTAGGCAGGGAGGCCGGGAAAATATTAAAGAAAATACATTCCATAGAAGTTGCTGTTGATGATATCCCCAAAGATACAAAGAAAGCAAAGAAACTGCTACAGTTATCGCGCTATGAGGAGTCGCAGGTTCGAATCGACGGTGATGAGACTGCAATTCAATATGTAAAGGAAAACATTGACAAAATGTGGAAAATGGAACCGGTGTATATGCATGGAGATTATCATCCGGGGAATTTGATATATACAAATGAGGGTTCTATCGGGGTGATTGATTTTAATCGTTGGGAAGTCGGAGACCCCTACGAAGAATTTTATAAGCTTGAAAGTTTTGGCATTGAACTCAGCATTCCGTATTGCATTGGGCAGATTGACGCTTATTTTGATGACAATATCCCGGAAGATTTTTGGATTACGCTTGCTGTTTATGTTGCACACGCCTCATTGTATTCTATCAAGTGGGCGGAAAAATTCGGACAAGAAGAAATTGACGGAATGGTAACAAGGTGCCGCATGGCTTTTGATGACTACGACAATTTCCATTCCTACATACCAAAATGGTATACGGATAAATATAGAAATGAGAACTTGCTTTCAGAGTAATTGTATGATAGAATCTATTATGCATACTAAAGCAGTAGGAATAGTGTGAAACGCAATACGAAGATAAGCAGGAGGATAGTGTGAAAAATAAATTTTTCACACGCGAATTTGTGCAGGCGTTGCTAACGCCTTTGCCCAAATATCGCGGGTTGAGCAAGAATGGGGGATTAAGATGGGAAGAGGAATCGAAACAAAGTGTCTGCACTTAGAAGAAGATGAGGGATGCTGTAACAATTACGGAGCAATCAGTTATCCGATTTTTCAGACGGCTACTTATGAGCATCCCAGTGTAGGTAACAGTACTGGATACGATTACAACAGGGTACAGAATCCAACCAGAGCGCAGTTGGAAAAAATAGTGGCGTCTTTGGAAAACGGAATAGATGCGCTGGCATTGTCTTCAGGAATGGCAGCGATTACTTTGATGATGGAGATGTTTCGTCCGGGCGACCATCTGATTGTGGATGCGGACCTTTACGGGGGAAGTATCAGGCTTTTTCACAATATATCCGAGAAAAACGGCATTGCATTTTCCAGCATTGATTGTTATAAAGAAGATATAGAAAGTTATATTAATGAAAATACAAAAGCCATTTACATTGAGACGCCGACCAATCCTATGATGAATGTGACGGATATCGGAAAACTTGCAAAAATAACAAAAAAGCATAATATATTGCTGATTGTTGACAATACATTTCTTTCGCCGTATTTTCAGAATCCGTTGGATTTGGGAGCGGATATTGTCGTACATAGCGGAACGAAATATCTTGGCGGCCACAATGACACGCTGGCGGGATTTTTAGTGACAAACAGGGAGGATATCAGCGAAAAACTTCGTTTCCTCATTAAGACGACAGGAGCGGGACTTGCGCCGTTCGATAGCTGGCTCATCCTGCGCGGTATCAAGACGCTTGGCATCCGGATGGAGAAAGCACAGAAAAATGCAATAGAAATTGCAAATTGGTTAAAAGAGCAGACGCCAGTAAAGAAAGTGATATATCCGGGGCTTCCGGAACATCCGGGATATGATATTATGAAAAAGCAGGCAAGAGGGTTTGGCGCTATGCTTACCTTCCAAGTGGAAAGTAAAGAATTTGCATTGGCGGTTTTAGAAAAAGTACGCATGATTAAGTTTGCGGAAAGTCTCGGAGGCGTGGAGACGTTAATTACATATCCGACAACACAGACTCATTCGGATGTTCCTAAAGAAATACGTGAAAAGAACGGCATTACGGAGAGTACACTGAGGCTTTCCGTCGGCATTGAGGATGTTAAGGATTTGCTGGACGAGTTGAATAAAGTTTTTCAAGAGATAATGGAGGAGTTACATGGCTGAGAGAAATCTGGATTTTGATAATGTGGTAAACAGAAAAGGCACAAGATGCCTGAAATATGATTTTGCAGAGAAGCGCGGAATGCCGGAGGACATACTGCCGCTCTGGGTAGCGGATATGGATTTTAAAACATCTTCCTATGTGGAGGACGCGATTATAGAGCAGGCAGGACATGGCATCTTCGGATACAGTGATGCACTGACGCCGTATTTTGAGATTGTAAAGTCATGGATGAAAAAACATCATGACTGGGAGATACAGGATGATTGGCTCGTAAAAACGCCGGGGGTTGTATTTGCGCTGGCAATGGCAGTAAAAGCATATACGGAACCGGGAGACGGCGTACTTATCCAACAGCCGGTATATTACCCATTTTCAGAAGTCATAAAAGATAATGGGAGAAGAGTCGTAAGCAGCAATCTCTATCTGGGAGAGGATAACCGCTATCATATTGATCTTGAGGATTTTGAAAAAAAGATTACCGAAGAGCGTATAAAGCTGTTTTTCCTATGCAGTCCGCACAATCCGGTGGGAAGGGTTTGGACAAAAGAAGAACTGACAAAGCTGGGTGATATCTGCGTAAAGCACCATGTCATTGTAGTCAGTGACGAAATTCATCATGATTTTGTGTTTAAAGGAAAACATCATGTTTTTGCAGGCCTGAAAAAAGAATATGAGGATATCAGCATTACTTGTACTGCGCCAAGTAAGACATTTAACCTTGCGGGTATGGTGATGTCAAATATTTTTATTCCTAACCGCGAGATGCGTCATAAATTCCGTAAACAAATGGATGCGGCAGGCACAAGCCAGCTTGGCATTATGGGACTTGTTGCGTGTGAAGCCGCATACGGCAAAGGAGAAGAATGGTATCAGGCAATGCTCTCGTATGTAGCAGGAAATATTGAGTTTACCAAACAGTATGTGGAAGACAATCTGCCCGGCGTCCGGATGACAGAACATGAGGGAACTTACCTTGTCTGGCTTGATTTCAGGGAAACAGGAATCGGTGTGGAGGAACTGGATACGCTGATTATTCATAAGGCAAAGTTATGGCTTGACAGTGGAAAAATATTTGGAGAATGCGGAAACGGGTTTCAGAGAATCAATGTTGCCTGTCCGCGGAGTATTTTGCAGGAGGCATTGGAGAGAATTAAGAAAGAGGTGTGCTATGAAAGATAAAATATATGTATCTGCCGGAGGGCAGCAAAGGGATTTTGCAAATGTTACGGATGCCTTGCGCAGTATACCGGAGGATAATCATGAGCCGGTAACGATTTTCATTGCACCGGGTACCTATCATGAGAAAATAACGATTGACAGAGCTTTTGTGACACTGGAAGGCACCGGAAAGAGTAATGAAGATGTGGTTCTTACTTTTGATGATTATGCGAATTTCATTATGGAAGACGGCATGAAACGGGGAACGTTCCGTTCCTATTCCGTGTTTATTGATGCGCATGATGTTACGCTGAAAAATCTTACAATAGAAAATGCTTCCGGTGATTCTCTTACCCATGGACAGGCAATTGCCTTATATGCGGATGGCGACAGACTCACCGTTGATTCCTGCCGTCTTCTGGGACATCAGGATACACTTTTTACGGGACCCTTGCCGCCAAAGGAGGTTCAGAAAAACGGTTTTATCGGACCGAAGCAGTTTGCACCCAGAATCAACGGGAGACAGTATTATAAAAAATGTTATATTTGCGGTGATGTTGATTTTATTTTCGGAAGCGCGACCGCCTATTTTGAAGACTGCACCATAGAATCTCTGCGGCGTTTCGCGGAGGGAGATTCGAAGGATAATGGTGATGTGATACAAGGTTATGTCACAGCGGCGTCTACCCCTGAAGGGCAGGAGTATGGCTATGTATTTTCAAAGTGCAGTCTGGTATCGGAAGGATGCCAACCGGGTTCCGTTTATCTGGGAAGACCGTGGAGAGAATACGCGAAAACCATCTTTATAGACTGCTCTTTTGGCGCGCATATTCACCCTGCCTTGTTCCATGACTGGGGTAAAGAACAGGCACGGAAAACTTTGTTTTACGGAGTAAGCGGATGCCGGAAAGCGTCAGAAAGTGTGTTTCCGGAAAAAGCAGATTTTGTACAGGAACTGACACAAGAAGAGATTCACACATTTTCCAAAGAAAAAGTGCTTTCCGGAGAGGATGGATGGCTGGCAGGGGAAAATACTTGATGGGATTGTTGTGATTCAAGAGAATGTGATATAATCAAAATAAATAAGGTAGATAAGAAAAGAGGTGTCATGTAAAATGTCGGATAATCTTTCCCTCTTATTGGAAAAGTATCGGGAATCTATTATGCAGATATTAGGGAATCGATTGAATAGAATAATTTTGTACGGTTCTTACGCCAGAGGAGATTTCAAGCAGGATTCAGATATGGATATTATGATATTGGCAGATATGCAGCCGGAAGAGATAAGCAGTTATGCCGACAGAGTTTATGATATCACATATGACTTTGAAATGCAGTATGGAATGGAAATAAACCCGTCTATACAAAGTCTGCAAACCTATGAGAAATGGAAGAGTGTATATCCTTTCTTTATGAATATTGAAAAAGACGGAGTAGCTGTATGACACAGGAATTTTATGGAAAAGTAGGTTATGATAGAGTTGATTTTAAGGCGTTTGCGGAGACTGCATGCGCCTTTTGTGTTAGTTTGGTATCATAATTTTCATATAAGTGTTAATATGTAAAGGGTGGTTTCTGCTACCTAATACACAACGGCTGGCGGCTCATTTGTGGTAAGGTGAAACTGTCTGCTGAAAGGAGGACAATTGTATAACAGAGAGGGACATGGCACTCCGATTGATGGTCATCTCCCTTTTTACTAGCCGACAAACAGTAAGTTAGCAATCATATCATTACTGTGATAAATCAGAATTTAGCATATGAACTTAGAACTTTTTTCAATTGGAACTGTTCACCAATCTTCTTGTATTTTTGTGTGTAATAAGTTTTCCAATCCATCAAAAATTGCCTGAATTTGTGAATTTTTATTTATTCCCCAGTACCAATTATCGCTGGTTACAATGGAAATAAAATTTGTATTATCTGAATCATATTCTTCGCTGTTCCAACTATCATAATTGCATACGTTCATCAGAGAAATACTTATAAATGGTTTTTTTGATGTAAATGTACCTTGTTTTTCGTCTTTTGAAAACAGTCCACAACCGTACAGAAATGTTTCTATTTCCGCTGTACTCCATTTTTCAGAAAGGCTATTTGTTTTGAAATGATAATAGATGTAGTCCAAAATATAACCTCACATTCGTAAATTCCGATTTATAGCGCTGTTTAATTCAGTTACAATTATAGCATATATGTAAGGTAATTTTAAGACCATATAATAAGGGTGCACTTACTCACTACCCACAAGCGGTCGGTGATACTGCCTGCGGCAGACGTGCGCTCTCCGAGAGAAGCGGGGCAATCCGGCGAGCTTTCACACCTCTGGCAGCATAGAATGAGAAAGCTGTTAACCCCCTTTATTTTCAAAATATTCTTTAAATGCAGAAAAACCCTTTGACAAATCAAGTCTTGTGTATTGATTGTATTGCGTTTTGCGTTACTTTTGGATATATTAATGTTAGAAAGGTGGTAACAATATGGCAGTTAAAACAGCAAATCCGACAGATGTTCCGGCACGTGATGAATTGACGACAGCACAATTCAACCAGATGATGCCAACAGGCTTAAAGCAGGCAAGGGAAGATGATTCTTTTGATGACGATGAGGTGTTTGAA
Organism: uncultured Lachnospiraceae bacterium; assembly: GCA_947175285.1. The sequence goes on along the minus strand of CAMWMM010000155.1, from coordinate 1,739 downwards.
GGATTAGAGCGAGGTATAGATAATGTATAATCAAAAATTTTGCATTTACGGATTAATTATTATATTGGTTTTAACATTGACCGGCTGTTATGATGAAATAAAAACAGTCAGTGCAGCAGAAACGACAGAACAAGACTATCTGATAGTAATTGATGCCGGACATCAATTGCACGGTAATAGTGAAAAAGAGCCTATCGGACCGGGAGCATCTAAGACAAAGGCAAAGGTATCAGGTGGAACGGCAGGAAAAAGTTCCGGACTTGCAGAATATGAATTGACGCTTGCGGTAGCCTTAAAGCTGCAAACTGAACTTGAAAATCGGGGATATAAGGTATTAATGGTTAGAACTACAAATGATGTTGACATCAGCAATTCCGAACGTGCGGAAATTGCAAATAATGCAAATGCGGATGCGTTTATTAGGATCCATGCAAATGGCAGTGAAAACAGCAGGGCAAATGGAGCAATGACTATTTGCCAAACACCAAATAACCCTTATAATGCCGAATTATATGAACAAAGCAGAAATTTATCGGAAAATGTACTGGATGAGTTAGTTGAAGAAACGGGGAGTAAAAAAGAATATGTATGGGAAACTGATACCATGAGTGGAATTAATTGGTGTCAGGTGCCGGTTACCATAGTTGAAATGGGGTATATGACTAATCCGTCAGAAGATTTATTGATGGCAACAGATGAATACCAGCAAAAAATTGTTGAAGGAATAGCAAATGGAATAGATATGTTTTTCGGCATGGAATGAAAAATACAGTAAATAAGCGACTTGCAGGGTAGTCAAGAGAGAACTTGTGACAATTTAAAAGTAAAATTTTTGTATAATTCATTCTTGCAGCATTTATTAAGAATTGAAATTTGATAACAAAGGAGAACGCAGCATGCCGAAAGAATTTAATGTATTAGCAGAAATAACAAGTGCTGTTATAAGTGCCATTGTCGGAATACCGCTTGATAGTGTCAGTGGTCTATTTAAGCGAAAAAGCAAGGAAATGAAATTAAAAAAGAAAATTAGAAAAAGAGCGGAATACTTAAAACAGAAATACGAAGATAATTTTGAGCGGTTAGATAAAATGGATAAGGCTTCTCTTTATGAATGGCTAAAAGAAGAAGGAACCATAAAGAGAATTCTATTATTTTGCAATGCTGAAGACATAGGCAATGGCAGTACAGAACAAATGAAGAACTGTAAAGAAAGATTCTTTATAGATGCATTTAATATGGCTCAAATTTATAATTTAAATGAAAAAGAAGAACTGCGAGAAGTTTTAAATGATTTATTTCAGTATGTAGATGATTTGTTTTGGAAAGCTCTGGATAAAAATGATGTTTTTCTATACAAGAAAAGTATGTTAGAAATCAGGCAAATGACCAATGCTCTTTCTGAAGATGTCATTCAGAAAATTCAAAATCATGACTCTTTTGCAGAATACATTGATAATCAAAAGGTGTTGCAGGAAGTGCAGTTCAAATTAGATTACCGTTCAGGGAAAATTCCGTTTGTAGGACGAGAATCTGAATTTGAAGAAATAGATGCTTTTCGTGCTTCTAACGAACAGGTTTCCTGGTGGGCAGTCATAGGGAAAGGCGGCAGTGGAAAAAGCCGGCTCGTTTATGAATATATTAAAAAAAATCTTGATTTGCCAGACTGGAAAATGTGTTTTTTACATAAAGATTTTTTTGATAGATTAGATGGAAAATACAAAAACTGGAATATATGGACT